>CAINDQ010000033.1 GCA_903847465.1 uncultured Candidatus Peregrinibacteria bacterium | reverse complement strand
GTCATAACCCATATATCTAGCAATAACTGTAGCAGCCATTGCTCTTGTCATTGTGTTATCCATATTGAAATACAATTTTCCACCAACAAGAGTTCCTTTGAATAATCCAAGGTCCAACATCTTTTGAATCACAGGATATCTCCACGATGTAGTTGCTAACGTCAAAAGATCAGCAAAGTCTGTAACTTTTGTTGCAACAGGTGTAACTGCTTCTACCTTGGCCACTTTCTTTGTTGTAAATGAACCGCCGCCATTGTTTGAAGTTGTATGAGCTGGACCAGCAGCAAATGTCGTAAAGTGGTTTGTAGCTACATAAACATAATCATTGTAGTAGATATAACACTGTTCCATATAATTCAGAGAAGTGTTGTCACTCAATGTGTAATTATCAAGAGTCTTAAGCTGATCAGCATCTTCTGAGTTTCCAATATATTGAACATCATCACATGTATACACTGGATATTCCACGTTATCAGCACCAACTATTCTAACAGTCGGCGTTGCTACATAATCAAAATTAGCATAAGGAACCTTTACCACTGCAGGTACGCTCAAGCCAACGGCATGACCGCCGGTATAAACATTTACAACATTTGCAGAATTAAAATTATCATCAAGCACTCCTGGCAAATCTGTTCCGCCCTCAACGTTGATTGTTCCATCCCAACCATCTTCTCCAGCCATTACCAATCCAGCTGGCAAAAAGATTTCAAGTCCTTCAAGGCTACCTGCGCCCTCTAATGGAAATTCATTTTCTAAAGTTATTTCCCCATTATCATCTATCGGCAATGTGAAATTTCCATAACTTTCTCCAAGGCCTAAACCAAATTTTGCCCACTCACCAGCCATTCCAAAAGAATCATAATTATCAATGAAATAATCATATCCATATCCAAATCCATATCCAAATCCAAATGAATAACCATACGAATCGCTAAAATATCCAAAGCCATATCCATACAAATATTCTTCACTATCTCCTGATAAAGCAGGGTTTGTTCTATAGAAAAATGCCAAAGGACTATTGCCGCTATCAGGCGACGCACCTTCTAAAAACGCATTGAGCGATATATCAAATCTATGATCCTCTTCTGCCTGCGTATCTGGATTTACATAGGTAAAGTGATCGTACTCATCCGTAGCCCCACAATCTTGGCCATCAACAGCCGTTACAGTATAATCCCCAGAATCACTATCTTCATAATCACCCACCTGAATATACACCGTTCCAGCCGACTCATATGTATGCTGAATACAAGACTTGTATCCATCGCCATAATCATCATTATAAAGAGGCATGGTAGCTGACAAATCAGCCTCATCCACATTCCACCTACTCCCCTCGATAAAAGTACCAGCTGGATCTTCCAGCGCTATATTTAAAGCAGTATCATCTAATGTCCCTGTCTCGGTATAAACGCTTACCGTCTGCCCTTCCGTCACAGTCATTGTATATTGATTCCTGTTTCCGACCACTTCGAGCGTATCATTTTCTGTGTTTTCAACACCTAGTCCTAATTCCCCTTTGTCTATAACTTGTGGGGCAATTCCATACACAACCGGCATAGCACTCACAAGCATTGCTACAGTCAACAAAGCTGCAAATATTTTTTTGCAACCACCACCACATCCTCCTCCGAGGATACTTAGTAACTTTTTCATAGGTTTGAAGTTAGTTAGAGTTTTTAAATATTTATTTTAAAATGCACTCACATGCACTATGATAGTATAGTCAAATACAGTAAAAAGAAAAATACATTTTAGCTTTCTGTAAACATCATTTCATGCACATTGCCATCATCGCAGACCCAATAGATACCCAGACCGCAGGCATCCATTTCTACACAAAAAGACTCGTAGAATCTCTTTTGAAAATCGACAAAGTTAACAAATACACCTTCATTCACCCTGAAAATAATAGTTTTTTTGAAAAAACAAATCACTATGTAGTTCCACGAAAAAAACATATTCCTGGATATGAAACCTATCGCCGATTCATAAAAATCCCAAATTTACTCAAAAAACTAAATCCCAACATAATAATAGAAACGTCTCACATCGGACCTTTTCGAACTCCAAAAAATTCCAAAAGAGTCACCATCATCCACGACCTTACTCCAATAATTTTTCCACATTTTCATATCAAACACAGCACGATTGTTCACAGACTCGCCCTTCCGTCCATCTTAAAATCCGCAGATTTGATAATTGTTCCCTCTCAAAATACCAAAAATGACATCCTTCGCTTATACAAAACCAAGAACAATATTGCCATAATCCCTGAAGGCATCACCCCACCTACTTTCACGGCTCCACTTCCAGCTGAAGCTGGGCTTTCTTCAAAAATAACTAAGCCGTATATTCTCTTCCTCGGCACCATCGAGCCAAGAAAGAATTTGGAAATTCTTATTGAGACATATCTCGATCTCAAAAAAAACCACCATATCCCCCACAAACTCGTCCTTGCCGGTGGCCTCGGCTGGAAAAACGCCAAAATTTTAGAAAAAGCCTCCGAAGACAAAGAAAATATTATCTTCACAGACTATCTCTCCGAAGACCAAAAAGCCTCTCTATATAAACACGCCGACATCTTTGTCTATCCATCAATTTATGAAGGATTTGGATTGCCACCACTCGAGGCAATGAGCTATGGAATTCCAGTAGTCTGCTCAACAGGCGGAAGTTTGAAAGAAATCTTCTCAAAACATGCCTTGATGTTTGAACCAGACGATAAAGAAACTCTAACAAATCATCTCCTTTCCCTCATCGAGAAGCCAGAAACAAAAAACCAATTAATCAAAAACGGCCTCGAATATTCAAAACAATTTACTTGGGAACTAACAGCCAAAAAAGTGATAGAAGTTCTATCTAACAATTTTTCTTAAAACCTCGAGGACTCTTTCTTCTGAAAAATTCTGCAAAGGAATAGCGCAATTCATCTGATATTTTTCATGATTTTTTAAAATCTCAATTGCTGCGTCAGCCAGTTTTTCAAAATCGCCTCTTTTAATTAATAAAGAGTTTTTGCCGTCAACAAGCATTCCTTCATACGCCGGCAAATCATAAGCAACCACAGGCGCACCAGAATTTAGCGCTTCCAAAATCACAATTCCCTGCCCTTCTATTAAAGATGGGTGAACTAGTAACTTAGCCTTTTTCATATGATCACTAACTTCTTCGTCATTTAGTTCAGCAAAAATATCGATATTCTTATTATCAATATTCAGTTCGCTTTTCCATTTTTTAAAAGTCCTCAAAGTTCTTTCCGTAAATCTGGCCACAATAAATTTTGCTTTAAAATCAGGCCAAATATCTTGAATTTTTTTCAGCACAAACAGCACATGTTCAGGATGTTTATATTCTACAAATCTTCCAATAAACAAAATTGCATTTTCTTTTTTGACATCTTTATTTGCGTTTTTTTGATAAACAATCGATGGAATAATAACAATCTTTTCAACAGCCCTTTTCCCCAAAGCTCTTAATATTTTTTCTTTACTTCCATCTGAAACAGTCATCACAACATCTGCATATTTTTTATCAAAAAATAGTTGGAATTTTTCCACCAGCCATCCAATTAAACCAGTGAATAAGCCATACTGTTTAATCCAGAATCCAACGCCTTCGTCTCTATACACATCATGAACAATCGCGATTTTTTTAACCTTTTTTATCCATGGCAAAATCAAATGTGGAACAAATTGGTTCACAAAAACAAAGTCATATCCTTTGGACTCCTTCACTGCATCGTTTAAATATTTAAACAAAGAAAAAGATTTTCTGGAACGAACCGCACATCTCTTATAAAAAATTCCATCAATTATTTCTTCACTCACCTGTCCATCAAATTCCTGTATCGCAAAGACTGTCGACTCAACACCAACCTTCCTCAATAATTTAGCCAAATTATGAATATACACCTCTCCTCCTCCACGAGAAATCAGCTTCCCATTTTTGTCCTTATAAACCGACGACTCTGATATTAAAAGTGCTTTTTTCATGCAAATATACTACAATCTTTACGCCGAGTTTAGCAAAATAAAGCCCATACATCCAACAAATCATGAGCTACCGAATAGTCACCCCCATTCTCAACGAAGAAAAATATATCAGAAAATTTCTGGAATCTTTTCCTGAAAAACATCTTCCGCATCTTATTCTTGTAGATGACGGCTCTCACGATAAGACTGCTGAAATTATCAAAGCCGATTATCCAAACATCACTTGTCTCAAACACAAAATCAATCTCGGCAAAGGTAAAAGCCTTGAAACTGGAGCCCTAAAAGCCATTCATGACAAAGCGGATATAATAGTTTTTATGGATGGAGACATGCAACACAACCCCGAAGACATAAGCCGATTTTTGGAAGTTTTCCAAAAACATCCCGAAGTAGACATCGTTTTTGGAGCAAGAAAAATAGGCAAATCCATGCCTTTAATTGCTTTCCTAGGGAATAAAATCCTAACAATTTCCATAAATCTACTATTTCGTTACTTGTTAAACGACACCCAGTGTGGCTTTCGCGCCTTCCGCTCAAAAGTTTTCAATAAAATACGCTGGGAAAGTCACGGCTACTCCATCGAAACAGAAATGATTATAAATGCCGCGAAACATCGCTTAAATTACAAAGAAATAACTATCGACACCATCTATTTAGAAGGCTATAAGGGCACCAACATATTTGACGGCATCGTAATTCTGCTTAAAATACTCGGATGGAGGATCCTGAAATTCTTTAAATCATAAAAATGGACATCAATGGATTGCAAATAGCTTCGATAATCTTTAGCGTTTCAATGGCCTATTTTGCTTATTATTGTTATCGAAAAAAATATTTTGGTTTAGTAAGTCTGTTTGTTTGGACCTTAATATTTATTCTTCTTATTTTCACAACAATCTTTCCGGAAATATTTGCACCATTTAAATCAATATTTAAAGTTGCCCGCCTATTTGATTTATTCACAGTCATCGGGTTATTCTTTCTCGTCGTATTAACTTTTATCAATTTCATTCATCTTCAAGGTTTAAAGAAAAAACTAGGACACTATGTCCAACAAGACGCTCTTCACCAACATAAAAACCATCACAACACCGAAGGAGAAGACACTGGTAAAACAACTTCAGAAGAAGGCACGGCAAGTGGAGACGGAGATATTTTATAAACTCTAGCCCCATTAATATCATAAACTTTTTTTATCAAAGGGCTTTGTTTTTCGAACCCTCTATTCTTCTGTTTTATTCCTTCGAACAAATAAACTTTCCCATATTTATTTGCCACATCGATAAGCATTTGGGACTGCTCAACTAGAGGCGCCTGTATATATTTTGTCCACGTATCAAAATCCCAAACACTCGCGAAAATCCCAGGAGCAAGCGCAATTTTATTCGTAAAACCATATGCCCATGGCGCATAAAAACTATTCGTTACTAGAACATAATTGCCATCCTTTTTCGCAGAAATAACCTCCAAAGCCCACTGCTCATCTTTGTTCACGGCGGGATACGTAGTTTTAAAATGATAAACAGTCCCAACAGTCAAAATCAACAAGAACACACAAACCGCAAAAATCTTTCCAGTCTTACTCCCAAACCATTTTTCATAAATCAAAGAAATCAAATATCCGCCATAAGGAATGAGTAATAATCCAAGCTCAATCACATATCTTCTTTCAAAAAATAATCCAGCCGCCACAACAACTATCAAAAATACTACAGCCACTTGAAGAGCAGTACTTCCCTTCTTTTTATAAGCGAAAATAAATCCTATTACAGACATAACAAGAATCCAAGATTCTCTATAAAGAAATTCCATGAAAGACATAAAAGATCCATGCACATGTGGATCAAAATATGGCTTACTTTGAACAAAATTAAAAACAATATTCCACGCATTCACCAAATGTCGAGGAGTCAAAATCGCCAAAAGCACAAAGGCAAAAACAATCGCCAAAAGTCCAATCAAATGGAACTTTTTATTCTTCTTCCATTCAAACAAACTCGCAATTCCTGTGCCCACTAGCAAAATCAAAAACTGTGGCAACTGAGTCAACGCTAACAAAATCGCAAAAATATAAAACTTATAAGATTTCCTAACAAAATACAAAAATCCGAACAACATAAACACCGCCCCAAGCATTCCTTTAAAGAAATAATACTCGGAAGCAAAAACCTGCACATATGAAATCGTGAATAACAAAACAGCGACAAGCGCCGCAATTTTTCCAAAAAACTCCTTCGTCAAAAGATAAAGTGGCCAAGCAATCAAAACACTGAACAAAATGTATGCGTAATACAAAAGAAGACTTAAAGGAATATGCAAAAGATTGAACACGTAAGCCAAAAACGCCGGCAAAACATAAATCTCTGACTTAAAAATCATCATAAAGTTTGTCAGTCCTTCAAACACTTTTTTATAAATTCCTGTGTCGTATCCAAACCCAAAAGACCCATGCAAAATATATGGAAAACTTCTGATTGCAATCAAAACGATAGCCGTCAAAATCAACAAACCATAAAACCATTTATTCTTCAGAAATTCCTTCTTTGTTTTGGCTGAAATTTTCACAATTATTTATATTAATTCCATCCGAAATATATCATGTTCTTGAAATTTTTGCTAAAATCAATTCGTCAAAAATACTTCATTCAAAAAACATTCCTATGACACCAACTTCATTTCAGAAAAAACAAATCATCGCCGCTCAACAAAATGAAATCACGGAATACCATGTGTACAAAAATCTCGCTACAATAACCAAGCATAAAGAAAATAAAAAAATCCTTCAAAAAATTTCTCAAGAAGAGCTAGGCCATTATAATTTTTTCAAAACATTAACTAAACAAGACTTCGGCCCTTCAAAATTCAAAGTGTTTTATTATTCTATGATAGCGCGCTTTTTTGGCCTCACTTTCGGCCTACGCCTCATGGAAAATGGCGAACAAAACGCTCAAATAAATTACAAAGAAATCAAAAACGTTTCGCCAAAAATGAAACAAATAATGAATGATGAAAAATCACACGAAGACAAATTAATAGACATGATTGATTCAAAAGGACTTCAATACACCAGCGCCATAATCCTTGGACTCAACGACGCACTTGTAGAACTCACCGGCGCCCTAGCCGGCCTAACTCTCGCCCTAAACGATCCCACTCTCATCGCGATCGCAGGCCTGATCACGGGAATAGCCGCCTCCCTCTCCATGGCTGGATCATCCTACTTAGCAGAAAGAGAAGCGGGCAGCAAAGATGCTTTAAAATCCAGTATTTATACAGGAATTGCTTATATCGCCACCGTATTAGTCTTAGTCGCACCGTTCTTAATCTTCAGCAAACCGATAATTTCATTAGGCGTCACTCTCTGTTTTGTAATATTGATTATTTTCGTTTTCAATTTCTACATCGCCACCGCCAAGAACCTTTCATTCAAAAAAAGATTCTTTGAAATGGCCGCAATAAGCCTTGGCGTCGCCACTTTGAGTTTCTTTATAGGTATGCTAGCCAATAAATACACCGGAGCCTAAACCCACGCCCAAACCCAAAGCAAAAATTCCGTTTACTTAAATCATCACACGAGTAATATATTTACAGTATTTCACTAACACCAAAAATAATGAGTGGATTAATCTATGTATTACTAGCCATCGCGGTTATCGTGGTTGTCGTAGTAGGCGTTTACAACAGCGTGATTGTTTTGAAAAACAAATGTGACGAAGGATGGGCCGATATCGACACTCAATTAAAGAGAAGATATGATCTTATTCCAAATTTGGTAGAGACTGTAAAAGGTTATGCCGCTCACGAAAGTGGCACGCTGGAAAAAGTGGTTGAGGCTCGAAATATTGCTATGAAGGCTCAGACTCCTGAAGAAAAAGAAAAAGCTGAAAATGCCATCAGCGGAGCATTGAAAACAATATTTGCATTAGCAGAAAGCTATCCAGACTTGAAAGCAAATCAGAACTTTCTTGATTTGCAAAAAACTTTAAAAGAAGTTGAAGATCATTTGCAACTTTCTCGTCGTTACTACAATGCTACGGTTCGTGATTTCAACACTAAAATTGAGGTTTTCCCAAACAATCTTATTGCTGGAATGTTCAAATTTACACAACGCACTTTCTTCCAAGCTGACGAAGGAGAAAAAGAAAACGTAAAAGTAGATTTTAAGGCTTAAATAAGCTCATCCTATGCAAAAACAATATATTCAAAAACTACTAAAGGTAGGGACTTTAGTCGGTATCTTTTTGGCAACAACTCTCCCCTCTTATGCTGCATATACTCTTGAGAATTGGGAGATACCCTCCTTCCATTCAGACATTACTATTAACACAAATGGAAATGTTTCTATAACCGAAAATATTCTCGCTGATTTTACAAATGAATCTCATGCTGGAATTGCTAGATCTATCCCTTATGAATACACAGGGACAGGATTTTTCAACTACAATGCTAAAGTTGATTTGATAAGTGCAACTAACGCTGACGGGACTTCTTGGAACAATACTTCCTCACGTGGAAATGGCTATCTGGAGATAGAAATGCGTACTCCCGATGGAAGCCAATTAACAAAAACTGCTGATTTTATCATCAAATACACCGCTAAAAACGTGATCGGATTTTTTGATGAAACAAAAGCAAAAGAACAAAACACTTCTGCTCATGACGAGTTTTATTGGAACGTAAATGGTCTTGATTGGGTTGTCCCAATAAAAGAAGTTGCCGCCACAATTCACCTTCCAAAAGAAATTTCAAAAGAAAATTTAATGATGGATTGCTTCACCGGAGAATATGAATCTAAAGCTCAAAATTGTGAAGCAAAAATCATTGACGCCAAAACAATTGAATTCAAAACAACTCAGCCCTTAAACGCTTTCGAGAACCTAACAATTGTTGTTGGTATGCCATATGGCACAATCGCCCAACCTTCAACTCTGGAAAAAATCTGGACAATTATAATTGAAAACTGGGGAATTCCTTTCGCCATTCTAACGCTAATAATAATGGTCGCCCTTTGGTACAAACATGGCCGTGACGACCAAAGCGTTTCCAACACAATCATGCCACATTACGAACCACCTAAAGGAATGTTGCCAACAGAGGTAGGCACTCTGATAGACGAAAAAGTAGATCCAAAAGATATCACCGCAACTATTATCGACTACGCTATAAAAGGCTACATTCAAATTAACGAAATCGAAGAAAAAGGCTTAATCTTCACAAGCAAAGACTTCGAACTCGAACTCTTAAAACCTTACATCACCACCAAAGAATACGAAAAATTTATTCTCGATGGAATATTTAGCAATAACGAAGCCGGCACCAAAACAAAAATTTCCGACCTCGCAAATAAATTCTATATTCACGTCGAAAAAATTCAAGACTCCGTAATGGATCAATTGGTTAAAGAAGAATATTTTCCAGAAAGCCCAAGCAAAACACGCAAACGCTATACCGGCGTAGGCTTTGGCATAATATTTGTAGTAGCAATCTTTGGCGGATACACCTATGCCTCAATGGCCACCTATGTAGGACTCGTTATTGCCGGACTTATCATTGTAGGCATCGGCTACAAAATGCCACAAAAAACACGCAAAGGCACCGAAACATACTATCAACTCAAAGGTCTTTATGAATACATAAATACTGCCGAAAAAGATCGCATGCAATTCCAAGAAAAAAATAACATCATGTTCGAAAAACTCCTTCCTTACGCCATGGCTTTTGGATTAATAGGCAAATGGTCCAAAGCTTTTGACGGCTTAATAAAAAATCCTCCAACTTGGTATCACACAAATAGACCATGGGGATCAAACGGCTTCACAATGCTATATTTTGCCGACAGACTAGATCACATTGGCAACAATTTAACCAGCAATATCTCTTCAAGGCCAGGCGGAAAAGGCGGTGGCAGTTGGAGTGGCGGAAGCGGATTTGGTGGAGGTGGATTCTCCGGTGGTGGGTTTGGTGGAGGCGGTGGACATGGTTTATAGTGGCGAGACTTGCGGTCCAAGCAAAGCCAATACGAGCTATGCGAGATATTGGCATAGCGACGGACAAAAAGCGTAGAAATTTTACGACGGTCAGGAGTAAAAAATTTCAAGCTTTTTGAGCAAGTCCCCATTGAACTAGTGGCGAGACTTACGCCCTACATTTTAAACGTCTCTCTTAATTCCTCAATCTCATCTCGCAGCTCAGCAGCTTTTTCAAATTGCAGATTTTGACTGGCAATATCCATTTTGTTTTCCAAACTCTTAATAAGCCTTTCCGCCTCATCTTTAGGCACTTTTTTGAGATCGAGTGATCGCTTATTATCTTTCTTCTTGCCGCCAAAGTGTGAAATATCACGAATTGCTTTTTTGATAGTTTCGGGAGTAATTCCATGTTCCTCGTTGTACTCAACTTGCTTCTTGCGACGTCTATCGGTTTCGCTAATTGCATAGGTCATCGCATCTGTCATTTTGTCCGCATACATAATAACTTTTCCATTCACATTTCTCGCGCATCTTCCTGTCGTCTGAATCAACGCATTTCCACTTCTCAAAAATCCCTGCTTATCCGCATCCAAAATCGCCACAAGGCTTACCTCAGGCAAATCCAGACCTTCTCTCAACAAATTTATTCCCACCAAAACATCAAATTTTCCCAAACGTAAATCTCTCAAAATTTCAATTCTTTCAATCGTCTGAATATCCGAATGTAAATATTTCACTCGAATATCAGCATCAGATAAAAATTCCGCCAAATCTTCCGCACTTCTTTTCGTCAAAGTTGTAATCAAAACTCTATCGCCCATTTCCGTTCTCTTATGAATTTCCTTGAGCAAGTCTTCTATCTGACCTTTGCTCGGACGCACCTCAATTTCTGGATCCACAAGCCCTGTAGGGCGCACGACCTGTTCAACAATCGCCGTTTTTTTCGTGTGCTCAAGTTCATATTTTGCCGGAGTAGCCGAAACAAAAACTACATTTTGCATATATTCTTCAAACTCTTGAAATTTTAACGGTCTATTGTCGAAGGCAGAAGGAAGCCTAAATCCATGTTCAACCAGAGTTGATTTTCGAGAATAATTTCCATTAAACATTCCACCAATTTGCGGAACAGACATGTGTGACTCATCAATAAAAAGCAAATAATCTTCAGGCAAATAATCCATCAAAGTTGTCGGCCTTTCGTCTTCGGATTTACCATTCAAATACCTCGTGTAGTTCTCAATTCCGCTACAGTATCCCGTTTCTTGCAATATCTCTATATCATATTCCGTTCTAGTTTTTATTCTTTCCGCTTCCAAATTTTTGCCCATTTTCTTCAATTGCTCGTAACGAAGCTCCAAGTCCGCCCGAATTCCAGCAACTGCTTTTTCTATTTTTTCAGGAGTAGTTACAGAATGTTTTGAAGGAAAAATATCGACTGAATTTAGCTCGTGCACCACTTCTCCGGTAAACGGTTCCACTTCAGAAATAGTCTCAATCTCATCTCCAAAAAATTCCAATCTGAAAACCGCATCTCTATCTGGAGGATAAATTTCCACCGTATCACCAAGCACATGAAACATTCCATTTTTGAATTCCATCGCGCTACGAGTGTATTGGATATCGGTAAGTTTTCTCAGCAATTTATCACGCTGGATCACTTCTCCCACTTTCAAATGGATAGCCAAATTTGTATAATCCTCAACGCTACCAAGCCCATAAATACAAGACACAGAAGCCACGATCAGCACATCTTTGCGAGTCAACAAATTGGCTGTCGCCGCATGTCGAAACTTTTCAATCTCCTCATTTATCGAAGCATCTTTTTCAATATAAGTATCTGTCGCTGGCAAATATGCCTCCGGTTGATAATAGTCATAATACGAAACGAAATAACTAACAGCGTTGTCTGGAAAAAATTCTTGAAACTCTCCACAAAGCTGAGCAGCAAGCGTTTTATTATGTGCCAAAACAAGCGTCGGACGTTGCAGTTTTTCAATCACTTTCGCCATCGTAAAAGTTTTTCCCGAACCAGTTACACCCAGTAAAGTCTGGAATCTTTCTTTTTTCTCCAAACCTTTCACAAGTTTTGCGATAGCTTGGGGCTGATCGCCCTTCGGAGTCATGTCTGTTTTTAGAACGAATTTATCCATGTGTTTTATAAAACAAGTGAAAGGAGTCTAACATAAATTATGTTACAATGGAAGTGTCAGCTAAATAATAAGCCATTTATATGAACTATTTACCTTTCATTTTAAAGACCATCAAGAAAGCTGGGACCCTTGTTTTGAAAGAATCCAAGACTAACTATAAAATTGAAGAGAAAGCCAAAAATGACCTAGTCACCAATGTCGACAAAGCCTCCGAAGCATTGATCACAAAAGAAATAAAAAGACTTTTTCCCGCCCATGCGATCCTTAGCGAAGAAGATAATTTCACGAACGGCCTCCCGAAAAATATTCAAAACGCCAAATACATCTGGATAATCGACCCGATAGACGGAACCCTGAATTTCACTAAAGATCTACCGTTTTACGCCATTTCAATCGCCCTTTTTGAAAAGTCTAAACAGAGCGAATCCAGCAATTTTGAATATCTGGAAGGCGAGATTATTGCCGGCGCAGTATACATTCCAAGACTCGACGAATTGTTTTATGCCGGCAAAGGAAAAGGCGCTTACTTGAATGGAAAAAAGATCCACGTTTCAGACACAAAAAAAGTAGAAAAATCCGTCCTTGCGACAGGATTTCACTTGAAAGGAGCCCTTCAAAACATTCCATATTTTGAACACATTGTTGGAAAATGCCGCGCCATCCGCAGATTTGGCGCCTCAGCAATCGACTTGGTTTACACGGCCTGCGGCCGCTTTGACGGCTACTGGGAATTCAATATCAAAGCTTGGGACATCGCCGCTGGAGTTCTAATCGTCGAAGAAGCTGGCGGTTGCGTCACCGACATCAATGGCAATTTACTAGACCTCTTCGGAAGCCAAGTCCTCGTCACAA
This sequence comes from uncultured Candidatus Peregrinibacteria bacterium, assembly GCA_903847465.1. GTDB lineage: Bacteria > Patescibacteriota > Gracilibacteria > UBA1369 > LOWO2-01-FULL-3 > CAINDQ01. Next base: position 3,008 of record CAINDQ010000033.1, on the reverse strand, counting down.
ACGGAAAAATACATAAAGAGCTAAGCCATTTCATGGGAGATGTCTAACCCCCATTTCCAAAAATCTCACAATCGCTTGCGCAAAACAGCTCTTTTCACTACTATTTCCCTGCTTTTAAAGGCGTTTATGCACTCATAGCTCAGATGGATAGAGCATCAGCTTGCGGAGCTGGGGGTCGCAGGTTCGAATCCTGCTGGGTGCACCAGATAGTTGCGAGAAAACCGATCCGAAGTGGAAGCGATACGAGCTTTGCGAGATATCGCTAGAACGTAGGACTTTGAGCAAGAAAAGCCGCGACGGCCAGGAGCAAGGCTTTTCGTAGATCAAAGAGGTTTTCCCTACTGAGAGCTTTTCTCAGAAAAAAGAGCCGGACCCCGTTGAGCGCAGCAGCAAAAAATTTCTAGCTTTTTCAGCAAATCCCTACTGAGCGCTTTTCGCAAAACAGTAAAATTTCCAAATTTTCCGACTTTTTTACTTTTTTACAAATAACAATAGCGATTGTCGTTCCCTAAATCGCATTGGCTAAACCGCCCACCCCAACTCTCATCCAGCCCCACCCCCTTGCCTTTTTCAACATATCAGGTGTAAAATCCCACACCTTTTGTAATATTCCCTAATTATGACGGAATTCCCAAGCGGTCACCCACAATATCAGCCAGAAGCCCTCAAGGAAAAAGCCAAAACTCCCGAGCAAATTGAGGAAGATATCCGCTTGCGCATTGGATACTGCCTTATGCTCCGAGAACGATATTTTTTTAACGAATCTCTCGCCAACTGTTCCAGTGAAGAAAGCGCCGTTCATCTAAAATGGGAAAAGGAAAATCTCGAAATTCCCGAACATTTACAATTCCCTCGAATTGCCCCCTCAATTGCAAAAGAGCATCAACCATCCATCGAAGAGACTTGGAACGAACTAGTATGCAAAAAACGCGCATTAGATACGAGAGTATTCCTGCTGAATGACCTTTGGAATAATCCGCCGGAGACAACTCCAAGTGAAAAAATTCAGACCACCCAAGCCCTCATTGATAAATATCCAATTCCGGTCCCAATAGAACATAAGGACAACATTCTCCACACCGTTATTCCGCCATCTCAAAACGGAGAAATTACAGCGACTGAAAAATGGCAAGGATTGGACTTTGATGTACGTGGCGGCTTCCAAGTGGCTCATCGAGATTACATGGTAACACTTCGCCTTTATTACGAACTCCTCCTTGAAGAAAATATTGATCAGAACCAAACAGTTATTCCTTACGACAATCCTTTGAGAGCTGAAATTGCCCACAGAAACGACATGGTGAGAATTATCAACACGTCGTATCAATGCATCCAGATTAGCAAATCAGCCCATCACGAACAAAAAAAAGGACGCTTAAGAAAACACGAAAAAATTCCATACGCTATGCACACTCAACGAGTCACCCTTGCTTGTCTCGAAGACACTGTTCCCTATATGACAGGAGCTCCGGGAGAAACTCTAGATCCGATTCTCCTCGCCGCAGTTGCCCCAATCCATGACACCGTCGAAGATACTCCACTGGCATTGAGAACTGTACTAAATAGAATTGCTCACCGCGCAGATCATTACGACAGCAGTATTGACGCAAGAATTACCCTAAATTTTGATCACGGAGAACACAAAGACGAAGAAGTTGAAGCATTCAAAAAAAGCCGTCTCAACCTAATCAATCGCAAAGACATGCGAGGAAAAATAGAAGCTGTCTTAAGAATCCTTACGGACAACGACCCCGACAACGAAGATGAAGGAGAAACAACGCTAAGCGATGAAGAAATATCAATAGCAATCCAGCAAAACTTATTCGGAGAAGAACAAACCCTTATTCACCTAGGATTACTTCCTGAAGACCTGCCCGCAGAATTAAAAGCCGACAGAATTAGGCAGATTAAACACAGGCATCTTGTCCCAATGAAAATAACTGGAGGACCTAAGCCTCCATGTAAAACTGCTCAAGCCTTTGGAAAAGATAATGACAATGGTAAACTCACTCGCTTTCTGATCAGGGCAAACGCCATCGCGGCAGGAGACAAAAAAAAGAGCAGAGACAAACGCTACGCTCAAACAATTCTCCAACACGCCCTAATCGTTAAATTCAACGACCGTGCCAATAACTTATTAACAAAACCTTCAACAGATGAAGGCATGAGAATTTCTAAACTCAAAGATCTCCGTAACGCCGTAGAAAGACTTATTGCTTATGCAATTTACGATTACGACAATCAAAATTATCCTCTATACAATGCCCTTCCTCGCCTCATTCATGCATGCTTAATGACATACAGAGAACTTGATCAATCTCATTCAGAAATAATCGAACCAATTGATCGCGAATATATCCAAAAACTAGAAATTTGGGCAAAAGGCGAAACCGAAATAACTCGTTTTAGAACAAACGAACAGGTTCATAAAGTTATGGAAGAATTTGCCGCAGCAAAAAAAGACGATCAAAGAGCCACCAGAGGAAGCATCTATCAATTCGAACAACAAGCCGCTATCGCAGCCTAGACCCTGCCCATCCCTACTTCAAACTATCAATCGCCTTTTTCTTATTCTTCGCTCCAAAAATATAACTTCCCGCAACCAGAATATTCGCCCCAGCCTTTACCGCGATTTTGGCTGTCTCTTCATTAATTCCTCCATCGACTTCTATATCTAACTTAGGCTTTTTAGCACGCAGAGCTTTCACTTTATCCATCATCTTTTCAATAAATTTCTGTCCACCAAATCCCGGCTCCACAGTCATCACCAAAACCATATCCACTAAATCCAAAACTTTTTGAATTTTAGAAATCGGCGTTTTTGGTTTTATAGAAACACCTGCCTTCACCCCGTAAGATTTAATTTTTTCCAACAACCCCTTCAAGTCCTTTGTCGCCTCCGCATGCACCGTAATTATCGCCGCTCCGGCCTTCGCAAAAAACTCGATATACTTTTCCGGATTCTCAATCATCAGATGCACATCCAAAGGTCTCTTCGATTTTATCTT
>CAINDQ010000032.1 GCA_903847465.1 uncultured Candidatus Peregrinibacteria bacterium | reverse complement strand
ATTAAACTTTTCGAAAGGGGATGAATAAATAATGAGAGTAACCATTTGGAAAAACGACAAAGAATCTACCGAGAGAGCGATTACAAGATTCAACAAAAAAGTTCAAGCTAGTAGAAAGCTTTTGGAAGTACGTGCTACAAAATGCCATGTTAAGCCAAAAACTAAGCGTTTGCAGAGAACGGTTGCGGTTATGCGTGAACGTTATAGAGCAGAACGCGACAAGAATAAATTCTACTAAAATATTATGACAAGAGGACAACTCCTTGATTTGGGAGTGAAACTTTTAGGTGCTCATGATACCTCTATTCTTGATGCTGAAGTCTTGCTTTGTTATGTGCTTGGCGAGGCGAAAGAGTATCTTTTTGCGCATGCAAATGACGAAGCTGGAAATGAAGATTTGGAAAAGCTTTATATTCAGTATCTGACAAGGGTCAAGAATGGCGAGCCTATTGCTTATATTACCGGTGAGAAGGAGTTTTATGGATTGGATTTTTTGGTGAATGAACACGTCCTTGTGCCACGTCCGGAAACAGAAATGTTAGTGGATAGGGTTTTGGCTTTTATGCGAGAAAACTATTTTGACCATGGAAAGTTTCGGATCTTGGATGTGGGAACTGGTAGCGGAAATATCGCGGTGGCCATTGCCAAAAATTCTGAAGATGAGGGGATTGATATGATTGAATGTATTGACGCGATTGATGTTAGCGATGAGGCAATTGAGGTGGCGAAAGAAAATATTTTGCAACATGGAGTAGAGGATCGCGTGAATGTTTTTCATAGCGATTTGTTGGAAGATCTGGACGAGGATGAGGTTTACGATATTATCGTGGCAAATTTGCCATATATCGGAACTGAGAAAAATGACTACGTGGAAGAAAAGGTGAAAAATCACGAACCGAACGGTGCTTTGTTTTCTGGAAAGGACGGATTGGATCTGTATAAAAAATTGTTTCAACAATTGAAGGAGCGGAATATGGGTTGGAAAATATTGGTTGGTGAATTTGGTGATAAACAGCTTCCTGATCTCGAAAACCTACTGAATAAATATTTTGATCAAAAGTGGACGATCGAAAGAGATCTTGCGGGCTTGGACAGGATGTTTGTTGTTTTTAATTAGCTTCTATGCTTTAATTTCGTCTGAACTTAATTTTTGCTATGTTTCTAGAAAAATTGGAAAAATTGGAGAAGGAATACTTGGAAATTCAAAATAAATTGTCTGACCAGACGGTTATTGCTGACCAAGCTCAATATCGAACTTTATCACGAAGATATAAGGTTTTGGGTTCTGCGGCTGATTTGGCGGCGAGATATCGAAAGGCTGTTCAGACAAAAGAAGAATCCGAAGAAATGTTGAAAACTGAAAAGGATGAAGAAATGCGTACATTGGCGAAAGCGGAACTGGAAAGCGCTGCTAAATTGCTCGAAAAACTTGATGAGGAAGCCAAAAAAGAACTTATTCCAAAAGATCCAAATGACGATAAGGATTGTATTATTGAAATTCGTGCTGGCGCTGGTGGTGATGAAGCGGCGATTTTTGCGGGAGATCTTTCTCGAATGTATATGAAATATGCCGAAAATAACGGCTATAAGGTTGAATTGATGAGCAAAAGTGAAGGTGAACCTGGTTGTATCAAGGAAATAGTTTTTGCGATGAGAGGAAATGGTGTTTATGGAAAAATGAAATTTGAGAGTGGAGTGCATCGTGTGCAGAGAATTCCGGTGACAGAAAGTCAGGGCAGAATTCATACTTCTACGGCCAGTGTGGCAGTTTTGGCGGAGGCTGAGGAGGTTGATGTGGAATTGAAAGAAAGTGATTTGAATATCGACGTGTATAGGTCTGGTGGAGCCGGAGGACAGAGTGTGAATACAACTGATTCGGCGGTGAGAATTACGCATCTTCCTACGGGCCTTGTGGTGACATGTCAGGATGAAAGATCACAATTAAAAAACAAAGCAAAAGCGATGAATATTCTTCGAACTAGACTTTATGCTTTTGAGGAAGAGAAACTCAAAAAAGAGCGTGTAGATGAGCGTTCAAGCCAGATTGGTACCGGTGATCGCAGTGAAAAAATACGCACCTATAATTTTCCTCAGGATCGTGTGACGGACCACCGTATTCATAAAAACTGGAGCAATTTGCCGATGATTATGGCTGGAGATATTGTCGATATCATCGAAAGTATGCACCTTGCTGATCAAGAACAACTTCTGGATAAGGCTGGAGAGTAGGAAATTTAGAAGTCTATACGGCGACCGAAGTCTTCTGAGATTGTTGGGTTGAGGGGATTTGTGTGCAAAGGGGTGGGCATACTGTCAAAGAAAGATGTAGCTTCTCTTACCAATCTTTTTATTGTACTAATTTCTCCGCCTCCTGTGCCCATTTCCGGATTTAGGCTTTTTAAAAGAGCGAGAAGGTTGATGTCAACGTTGAGTCTAGTTTCTTGTTTTTTTGGATTGTGTGTTCCGTTTGAGGTGGTGTATTCGGTCATGACGGCCATTGGTATGGCTAAGCCATTTTTGGCTACATCGAAAGTAGTTTTCTGGAATTTCGGATAAGCGGTAAGGTTGGGATCAGATTCTCCCAAAACAGTGTGGTTAACTGTTATTCTGGTGTAGGCCATCAATCCAAATCCACGCTTGAAATGAACGTCGTCTCCGTTTGGGGCAACCATGTGGAACCATTCATTTTCGCCCATGATGCTTTCTATAAGGGTGGCGACTTCTTTTTGTTCAGACGTTTGGGCTGATTCGAGGACAGCTGGTTTGTCTGTTGTGTCTGGATTTGTTGCTGTTGTTGTTAAGTCTTCTGGAGGAGTGGTCATATGAAATTTTATTAATTATTTAAACGATATGCCTGGGAAGTGGAGTTTTGTAGTATGCTCAAAGCTTTTCTTGTGAATCTTTTGATTTTGCTTATTTGGCGGCTTTCGGGATTTATTGTCATGTTTTCTAGTAATGAGGCTAAATCAATTTTTATGGGAATATTTTTTTCGAATATGTTCGTGTGCAGTACACCCTTTTTATCCTCAATGGCTATGACCATTTTTGCATAGCTTATGCAATCTCCGTTGGGATCTACTACAAATGTGGTTACTTTTTCGTTGTGAATGTTGCGGTTTAGAATTCCGTTTTCAGAATTTGTCGTGATTTCCGTTTCTCGCAGAGAGAGAGGTTCTATAACGGTGATGGTTACGCCAAGCGAATAATTTCTGGTAATAATGACTTGTTCATCTTGCAGGCCAGTTGCTTCCAGATAATCACTTTCTCCCAAGAGTTCCTCTAATTTTGTAGCAAGGGCTTGATGTTCGGGTAATTGGGCGTTTTCTTGTGGGAAAACAGGGGCTTCGACCGGGGCTGATAAAGGGGATAAAGTCATGCCTAGCTATATAAAATTTATAGTGCAAAATCTTAACATTTCTTATGAGAAAGTCAAATCGGATTAAGGTGTAAAAATTTTTGTTTGACGGATTTTTGAGCGAGGAATAGAATCACCCTCCTATTTCAAAAAATAACTTAATTCTATATGGCTAAAGGTTTAGATGGTTTTAGAGAAGGTGTGGTTGCTGTTGGTTGTGAAGCAATTCGAAGAGCTGATGCGGCTATAAATTTGGGCGCGCAGACTTTTAGTGGAGTTTCGGACGTAGTTGGCCATTTAAAAGAAGAAGCCCTAAATCTGATTAGGAATAGAGTTATCTCCCCAAAAACTATGGAAACCACGAAGGGCTTGGTGACAAGATCTCCCAAAGGAATACACCCGGACAAACAGTGGGCTTGGGAAAATATATTAGGCGTTCCAGCAATCTTTTTTGAAATGTTGGAAGGTGTTTATTCTATCAAAGATATGCCGGATCATTTGCCTCAGATAAATGCGATTGTGGATCAAATTGCTCAGCATTGTGCTGAAAAATCTGAAGGAGCGGTAGGATGTGAAGATGACGAGAAGCCGAGCAGGCCAAGAATATATGTGGCAGGAGAGGGGTCTAGTATTGCTATGCCTGGAGCTTTGGCTACAAAGTTTGGGAAGAATGTTGAAAATGCTACGGTAGAAAGTCTTTGTTGTGCTGAAGTTAATAATGTAAAAGCTGAGGATACGGTGATTATTCTTAGTAATTCTGGAAAGACGGATACGGCTGTAAAGCTTGCGGAAAGAGCAAAGGAAGTTGGAGCTTTGGTTGTGGGAATCACAAAAGATTCAAATAGTGAATTGGCCAAAATTTGTGGAGAAGAAAATACGGTTGTATTACATTGTGGAGAAGAAAAAGCCGTTGGGGCGACAAAAAGCGTGGTTGAACAATGTTTTGTTGTCTCTGAAATGATTAGAGGTGTGGCGGGAGATAAGAGTCCTGAAGATTACGAGGCTTTGTCTAAAATGTATGAAAGTGCTTTGACCCAACACATTTCTCCGGAAATGATTCGTAAAATTTCCTCTGCTAGAGAACTTGTGATTATTGGACGAGAGGGTGTTCACAGAGAGGCTGCTCTCAAAGTAGCGGAGACAATTGGGGTGAAAGTTAGAATTATTGATACATCTTTTGCTCTGCATGGAGATGAGGAAACCTTTAGTGATGGTGATGTGGTTTTGTTTATTGAACCTGATAATGTAAAAGTCCCAAAAATAGAGGAACATATTGCGTCTCGAGTGCCTGTCTTTTATTTTGGGCCGAAGGTGAGAAATATCGAACCTTATTTGGCTCATGGACAAGTAATCACAACTCCAAGAGGTGGAAATTATCAGCCAGTAATGAACCTTGGTGTTCTTCAGAATTTGCTGGTGAGATTGGCTGTTTACAAAGGGAGCAAGTGTGTGCCAGACCATGCTAGAAAAGTAGGGGATCCGGTTGCGCCTACGGTCAGTGCGTAGTATCTTTTCATTTGTTTAACTAAAAATATTTATGGGAATTGATAGATTTGTAGGTCCTGCGGCGGCTGTTTTTTTGGCCTTGGCGCCCTCATGCAAAGGTGTAGATAAGGCAACGGAGGCAGCTCAACAGCAAAGAGATACTGGAGCCAGAGTGGTGATGCTTGTGCCTGGAGTTTCTTTGGCTTCTAAGACTGCTGCATTTTGTGAAAAGGAAGGATTTGACGCTATGGAAAAGGCTGTGGATGGAATGATCGATAAAGGGATAACTAGTGGAGATGTAATTACTGCGATTGCTTGTCAAAAAAAGGCTTGTGCAGAAGCTGCTTGTTTAGCATTTTTCGGACAACAAAGGGAGGCAGTTGGTTGTGCTGGAAAAGCGGAGAGGGAAAAGGAAGCGGCGGCTTTAGCTGATATGGAACCGGCTTATTTTGTGCCAGAGGAAGAGGGGGTTTCAATGCCAACAGAATCAGGCGTTCCAGAGTCTTCAGAGTTGGATGGTTCGGTACCAGCAAAAACTGGAACACCAAAGAGATTTATGGATGCTTTTTCTATAAACTAATGTAGTGGCAGCCCAAAGATTTTTTGCGTAGGTCGGCGGCTTAATTTTATCAAAGGGAGTCAAATCCAATATCGTCAGTCTGATCTAATCCCGAATAATCAGAGCCGAATCTTGCCGGTGGTGGCTGCTGAGTTTTTCCAATAAAAGATATCGCTTGTCTTGCCCAGCGTTTTACTCTGTGAATTTTTCCTCCTTTTTCGGTGAGGTGCAAGCCTTCTCTAAGTAGATCTATTAAATTTGAGGTTTCCTCAAGGGGTGTTGTTTTGGTTTTTAGTTTACCATTTTTGCCTGTGACAACGGATTTCATTATCGCAGTTGCTGTCGTAAATCCATTATAATTTACGTGGAAAGTTGTTATTTTTGCAGGCGGAAAGGTAGGCTTTGGAGAACTTTGGCCTTCAGGGAACTCTTTTACGGTAATTATGAAGTCGCTAGAAAGGTTCATTTTCATATGAATTAATTCGCCCTTTGGACCGGTGGCTCTAATCCAGTCACTTTCTTCCATAAGTTTATTTATTAGACTTATAGTCTCTCTTTCTTCGGGAGTTTGACTGACAGCTTCTCTTGAATATTGTGATTCGGCCGTGGTTCTTTGAGTTATTCGTTGGTCGTCTGCAGGGACTGAATCTCTAACTGCTTCTCGTGGTCTTGCTATATCCATATAGTCTTTTTTTAAGATTAAGATTCTATATTATGACATTTTATGGCTAAAAAGTCAATACACCTTTGAAGGAAGAGGTTTAGGGGGAGGATTTGAGCTGTTTATGTTTATTCAATGTAGTGGCAGCCCAAAGATTTTTTGCGTAGGTCGGCGGCTTTGAGGATTAGGAGTCCTGCTTGAGCGATGTTGATGGTTTCGGCTAGGATTTGGTTTGTGCCTTGGATTTGGGTGAGTTTTTTGAGAATTTCTTGGAGACGAGGGATGGCGATTTTCTCGATCTGTTCGCGATTTCTGGTGATTCCGGCATATTGCCACATGAGAGTTTGGATTTCTTTGTGGAGTTTTTTTGCGAGGATTGTTTCTGGTGAATTTTTTGGAAGAATTTTTAGGCGATCGATTGTTAATACTTGGAGTTTTTTCTGAGCTTTTAGTTTTTTGGTAATTTGATTGCTGAAAACTAAAGCTTCGAGGAGAGAATTTGAAGCTAAGCGATTGGCTCCGTGAACGCCTGTGCAAGCCACTTCTCCGAAGGCGAATAAATTTTTGATATTAGTTTGTCCGTAGATATCCGTTTTGATTCCTCCGCAAGAATAATGAGCGGCTGGAGTAATCGGGATCAAATTTTTCGACATGTCGATTCCGTATTTGGAAAGTTTTTCGAAAATTTTTGGAAAACGTTTCTTGAGAAATTCTTTTGGCTGGTGCGTAATATCCAGATAGACAGGCCCTTTTTTGAGTTCTTTGAAAATTTCTCGGGCGACGATACTGCGTGGCGCGAGTTCTTTTAACGGATGGCGATCGTTCATAAAACGTTCACCTTTGTTATTGATGAGATGCGCTCCTTCTCCGCGAACTGTTTCAGAAATTAGAAATCTTGGGGAAGTTTTTTTGGCTAGGGCAGAAGGATGAAACTGAATGAATTCGATGTCTTCGATTTTTGCACCTGAACGATAGGCCATCGATAAGCCATCTCCTGTCGCTATGGCTGGATTTGTGGTATTGGAAAAAACTTGACCAAGTCCGCCTGTGGCAAGGATGGTTTGATCGGCAAAAATATTATCGATTTTATTTTTGCGAATGATTTGGGCGCCGAAACAGGTGTGATCTTTCGTGAGCAAATTTAGGGCGAAAGTGTTTTCGAGGATTGTAATGTTTACATGTTCTTTGACGCGTTTTACTAAAATTCGTTCGATTTCCTGACCGGTATAATCGCCTACATAAGCGATTCTTTTGTGGTGGTGGCCGCCTTCTTGAGTGAGTTTTAGTTTTTCATTTTCTTTCTCGAAAGCGACTCCGAGATCGATCAGTCGATAGATTGCTTCGGGAGAATTTTTCACCATGAACTCAACTGCTTTTTTGTTGTTGTGATAGGCGCCGGCTTCGAGAGTGTCTTTGATGTGTTGGACAGGAGAGTCGGTTTTATCAAGGACTGCTGCGATTCCGCCTTGGGCGTAGTTGGTATTACTGTCGATTAGTTTTTTCTTTGTTACCAAAATTACTTCACCTTTTTTTGCCGCATGAAGAGCGAAGTTTAGCCCTGAAATTCCTGACCCGATGATGAGAAAATTGGTTTGCATAGCGCGGACATTCTAGGCTGGTTTTGTTTTTTTGACAATTGCTTGGTTTATAGCGATAATCCTTAGGCTATGAATAAGAAACTTCAAAAACCAGAGTTGCTTGTGCCGGCTGGAAATATGGATAAGCTGAAAGTTGGTCTACAGTATGGCGCGGACGCTTTTTATATGGGAATGCCGAGTTTTAGTATGCGCAGTCGAATTAATAATTTTGATGAGGACGCGATCATGGAAGGGGTGAAATTTATTCGCAAAGCTGGCAAGAAATTTTATGTGACGGTGAATATTTATCCACGTGGAAATAAGGTTGATGCGTTCAAAAAACATATCAAATTTTTGAATGACAAGATGAAGCCGGACGCGGTGATTGTGGCCGACAGCGGCGTTGTGGATATGATGCGAGAGTACGCGCCAAAGATTCCGATTCATATGTCGGTGCAAGCGAATGTTTTGAATTATCGAGCGGTGAAGTTTTGGCAAAAACAGGGGGCGACTAGGATTATTCTTCCACGAGAATTGATGCTAAAAGAAATTAAGGAAATTCACGAAAATGTGCCGGACATGGAACTGGAATTTTTTGTGCATGGAGCGATTTGTATGGCTTACAGTGGCCGTTGTTTGCTTTCTGCGTATATGACTGGGCGTGATGCCAATCAGGGAATTTGTGCGCATGATTGCAGGTGGAAATACAAGGTTCGGGAGGGGCATGAGTATGCATTGGAGGAAGAGGAACGACCGGGGCAGTTTATGCCGATTGAGGAAGATGAGCACGGGACTTATATTATGAATTCCAAAGATGCTTGTCTGCTTCCTTATTTGCAGGATTTAGTTGAGGCGGGGATTTGTAGTTTCAAAATTGAGGGCAGAAATAAGACTGAATATTATTTGGCGACGGTGACGAAGGCTTATCGCCAAGCAATCGACGATATGATGAAAGGCAAAAAATTCGATAAAAATTTACTTTCGGAAGTGGCAAAAACTGGAAACAGAGGATTTATTCCGGGATTTTTGTTTGGATTTCCGGGAAATGATAATGTGGAATTTGATAAGAGTGGACCGATGCAAACTTACAAAGTGGTGGGTTTGGTAAAAGGCAAAACGAAGAAAGTAAAAGGTGACGATATGTATGAGGTGGAGATAAGGAATAGGCTTGAGAAAGGGCAAAACGTGGAGGTAATGACGCCTGACGATCAGTTTACGATGGAACTTGTTGGTATGTTTGATTTGGAGGGAAATGCTTTGGATTTAGTTCATGGAGGCGCTGGAAATAAAATTCTTCAACTAAAAAAAGGCCTTCCGGAGAATACGATGGTGAGGGTGAAGTGCTAGATTATGCTACACAAGAATCCTGAAAAGCGTTGATGACTCTTTGGGTGTCTTTTTCCAAATCATCACTTCGCTTGATGATGTAGTCGGCGGTTTTTTCGTAGGTGGATTTGCGCTCGGCGTAGATCTGTTTTAGTTCTGTGAGTTGATCTGTGTTCTTGGTTAATGGAGGGCGATTTTTGTCTGCGGAAAGGTATTTGTGGCAATCTTCAGGAAGGCGTTTTAAGTAGACGATTGTGCCAAGTTCTTTGAGAATTTTTTGGCTTTCTGGGTCCATAATTGTTCCACCGCCAAGAGAAATTACGGCGTTGTCGGTGCCATGTAATTTTTTCACAGCTGATTTTTCTTTTTTTCGAAAATATTCCCAGCCATGTTTGGTGTAAATTTCTTTGATTGTTGAACTCTCAGCTTTCTCAATTTCTTTATCCAAATCGATGAATTGAAAACTTAATTGTTCGCTTAGTAATTTTCCGATTTTTGATTTTCCACTTCCGCGGAGACCTGTGAGAATAATATTCATTAGTGTTGAATTACATGTCTAAATTTTAGGGAGAATAGGAAAGCAAGTAGAGTAGTGGTACCACCGATTAAAAATGGCATATTGTAGCCGTAATTTGCACCTATCATTCCTGACAAAAGAGAACTCAATGAGCCTCCAATGATGATCACGAATGTGACGATTCCGGTGTTTCCGCCGATTCTTTTCAGGTCGAATAATTTGGAAATTCCATAATATAAAAAGAAGAACATGGTGGCGTCTCCGGTCTCATGAATTATTCTAAAGAATAAAGAAATTTCTGGACTTGGAATGGTCATGAGAATCAATCCTGTTCCACTCAAAAACGTCCCGAGTAAAAGAATTGTTTTTACGCCAACTTTCTTTATCAAATTTCTAATAAAGATAACGGTTGCCGCCATCGTCATGATCGCTGTGCCCATGTATAAGCCACTTTGAAGTTTGTCGAGTTTTAAAATATTCTCCAGAAATAATCCGTAGGTTGTGTCTTCTGCACCAAAGTGGAGTGAAAATAAAAACATGATAAACAAGAAAAACAAAACGTCTTTTCTGAAGATGTCTTTTTTGTAATGGAGGATTTCGAATTCAGCTGTTGCGCTTTTTGGTAAGAGAAATTGGCTTAAGATAGCTATTATGGCAAAGGCTACGCTTAAGATAAAAAATATTTTTTCGAATTGGATGTTTAAGTTTAAGAAATATCCGGAGGCAATCATGCCTGCGCCAATGAATAAATAATTCAGACTAAGAAAGATGCTAATTTTTTTCTTGGTGTGTTCTTTCTCGGTTGATTTCAAAAAAAGACTGTCCATGGAATTGGCGTAGAGAGTTTTGCCGAGACTGCCGAGGAGGAAGAACATGGCGATAATCGGGAATGTTTTGAAACTGGCCATCCCAAAATATTGAAGAGCCATGAGCAAGAGGGCAAGCGTGACCATGTGTTTTGACTTGAAAAAGTCATTGGAAAATCCGGAAGGCAGGATCGTAAATAGTCCGGTGATTGAATAAATCATAAAAATGATGCCGATTTCTGTCCCGCTAAAGCCGATGTTTCGGAGGTGAATGCTGATGAAAAATAGAGTTGCCTGAGAAAGTCCTTTCACAAAAGCATTGAATGTGGAGATTTTGAAAATTTTGCTAAATGGCTGATCTGTTTTTTGAGAATTAGCGATTTCCATGCTTTTGTAATTTTTTTAAATCTTGCCAAAAGGCTGTATAACTTTTTGATACACAATTTGGGTTTTTTATCTGAAGGAAGGGGAGAATGCTCTGTGCAATTCCGAAGCTCATGGCGATTCTGTGGTCGTTGTAGGTTTCGATTTTGGTAGGGGAATGGGAGGTCGATTTTTGAGCCAAGAGTTTTGGGTTGCCTTGGATTTCGATAAAGTCTTTACCGATTTTTACTTTGATGCCGAGTTTGGAGATTTCGTTTTTCAAAGCTTGGAGGCGATCGGTTTCTTTTATTCTGAGATTGGCGATGTTGGTGATTTTTGTAATGCCGGCTGTGAAGATTGCGAGAATCGCAAAAGTCATGACGAGATCTGGAGTTCCGTTCATGTCTATTTTGCCTAAAGAATTTAGGATTTTTGGGCCTTTGATTTCGGTGTCGTTATTTTTTGCTGTGATTTTGCAGCCCATTTTTTTGAGAAAATCTAAGAATTTTATAT
>CAINDQ010000031.1 GCA_903847465.1 uncultured Candidatus Peregrinibacteria bacterium | reverse complement strand
CAAATCTCAAATAGGCAGAATTTTCACAATAATCAGCAGTATAAATTAGATAACAATTTTTATTATTAAAAGCCAAGTTGCAATATTCACTATTTTCACCCTGAATATTATTTAGACTCAGTCTTGGCACAACCTTTTGCAACTCCGCAAATTGCTCGAAAAACGGCTTGTTGAAATCAAAATCTCGGCCGTACTCCATCGGATCCCAAGCGTCCCCCCACCACACTTCCTGATCATAAATCGCGCATGGACAATCAGGGGTATACATTGAAATTATTTGCTTTCCAGTCTTGTCACATTTGCGATGATACAAACTCATCTCATTCCGAAAAGAAAGTCTCTTCTGATGCCTGCATGAAAAACATAAATTTGGTGCAGGCATTTCAAATTTTTTACCATCAACTTGAACAGTCAATCTATCGTAGAATTTCTGATCCTCCTCCAAAATCTCAAAACCTTGCCCACATTGTTTACATGTTTTTTGCATATAATTTATGTTAGTAAGCTTGCTTCAAATAACACTCTTCACAATACACGATTTCTGGTCTCTCAGGCGCATAACTCGTCTTTACATTCACCCCACATTTATCACATTTCCTCTCCCAAAGTTTGCGCGGATTTCTGAGTTTCATTCGATCTTTATGGCGCTGATCTGGACATCTTTTTGGAAGCGGCAAACGCATCTTCTTATAAAGAGAAAGTTCCTGCGGAATAATTTTATAAGGCTTACCTGTTTCTTCACAAATCAATATTTTTTTACACAAATCTTCCGTTGCATCTTCAATTTCTGGAATATCAATTTTCGGACCTTTGTACATTTTCTCACTCTCATCTTCGTACCATCTCCATCCTTGTTTTTGTACCGATTCCTTCGTCATTGGGAAATAATCATTGGCCACAGTTTCGTTATAAGCAAAAGGAGAAATGCTGATCGGGAATAAGTTCCCATACTCGCCTGTCTTCTTCATATGCTCAATAATTTTTGGCAATAATTCTTCATATTCTTTTTTCGTATATTGTTTGTTCAAAATACAATATTCATTCTTGTGCAAAGAAACACATCCGAAAGAATTGTTACTCATTCGGCAAAACATTGAGTATTGAAGAAATGTGGATTTTGGCCATGTCACGGCGCAAAACTGCAGGGCATAATCTTCCGGAGAAGCAACCGCAAGATAACAAAGCTCACTGTTTGGAACACCAACACAATCCATACAATCCCGCGCTTTAAGCCCCAAAGCCACATTTTTACAATCCTGTGCTTCCACTAAATCGAAACAATTATGCGCACTTTTACAATTACTCAATCTATCTCCATAAGAATCCTGAGACCCTTCAATTTCCGCAAACTTATGAGGAAATTTCAATCTGAAATCATTAAACTGTTTTCTCAAAACATCAAAGTTTTTATTCTGTCCAAAAAACGCCGCCTTCTTACTTTCGAAATCTTCCTTCGAACATTTTTCATTCATAATATAATAATTTTTATTTCGAAGACCCACACACCCAATACAATTCTGACAACCTTTACAATCAAAACAGAAATAAGAATCAATCACATTCTGACAATCCTGCAAAAACGCACTCCCATAGCACTTAATTGAGTCTATACACTGACACAAAAGCTCAGAATCATTCACAAACAAACAATCGAAACAATTCTTTGATCGAAAGACATAAGTGGAATAATAACAATCCTCATCATAATCACTACTTGAAAGCAAATAACAATTTTTACTCGTCATCAGGTAGTTCGTATAATCACAATTTTCCACCTCCCCACCAATAATCAAATGACCAAACGGAACACTTTCAATAAGCTCATTAAACTGTTCGAAAAATGGCCTAGAGAAGTCGAAATCCTTGCCATAATCAAGAGGCGACCACTGATCTCCCCACCAACATTTCTTACAATAAACATGCACCCGACTATCGTTCGGAAACATCGAAATAATACTCGCCTGACACATATCACATTTTCGATGATACAAAGATGTTTCATTGCGAAGAGCCAGGATCTGTTGCTGTCGACAGTCAGCACAAAAATCTGGAGCTAGAATAGCTATTTTCTTATCAGCGACAGTCAGAGAAATTTTGTCCAAAAATTTTAGGTCCTCATCCGTAACAATGAATTTTTCAGAACATTGTTTACAAACTTTTTCCATAAATTTTCGATTAAATATTCTAGTGGTCAACTATAACAACTTCCCATTAGTCAGTCAACCCTCTGTCGACAAAACAGAACAATAACCAACACAAAAATTGACTTGATTTTGGCTTACCCCCAATGTATTATTATATCAGCACAGAAACTGTTGAAAATTCTGAACAACAAACACCACTATGGAATTAGTAAATGAACTCGTAAATATTGGCCTCACTCCAGAGGAAGCCAAAGTCTATATTTCCATCCTAGAATTAGGCGGTTCCTTCGCCTCAAATATCGCCAGAAAAGCTCAAATAAATCGCGCCACTTGTTATCACACTCTCGACAACCTTCTCAAAAAAGGATTCATCAGCTCTTATACCAAAGGCAAAGTCCTCTGGTTCAATGCCGAATCCCCTGAAAAAATAATCCAAGCTGAAACCGAAAAATTGGCCCGCGCCAAAGCCTTAATTCCTCAACTCCTTTCCATCTCCAACACCCTGACTTTCAAACCAAAAATTCGCTTCTTCGAAGGAATCGAAGGCATCAAAACAGTATTTGAAGATGTGTTCGAAACCGCTGAAAAAGAAATCCTCGGATACACCAATGTCAGGAGCTTGGGCGACATTCTAGCGGATTACTTTCGCGGCTACTGCAAGCGCAAAATCGAGAAGAAGATCAAGACTCGTTATCTCGCTCCCCAAACCGGCGAAGGAGTCGATTTGATCGACCAATTCTATCCAAAAAATTACGATAAAAACTTAGTAGAAATCCTCCTCGTAAATCGCAAAGAATTTTCTTTCGAAAATGAAATTTCCATCTACGGAAACAAAGTAGCCATCATCTCCCTAAATCCCGAAGAACCAATGGCTCTCCTCATCGAAAGCGCCACCTTCGCCAAATCAATGCGCTCGATTTTCAATCTAGCTTGGTTAGGAGCCACCGCTTTCATCGCAAAATAATTTCTATCTATACCCAAAAATAAATCCGAATTTTTTGTCGTACCTGGATTCCGTCATCCTAGTTTTGAATCCATTTTTTTGTAGAATTTTTACAAGATCATGTTTGTTTTTATCCTCCAAGTATTCATGATATTCAATATAAAAAGCGCCAATTTTGCCAAACAACTCTGAGCTCATGGAAGCCAAAATTTCAAACTCCGCCCCTTCGCAATCCATCTTCACCAAATCACAGAAATTCACGCCCTGCCTAGCCATATCCCTTTCAATAATTTTCTCCATACTCACAGTCGGAACCTTCACTTCTTTCATGATTGTTTTGAAAAACCTTAGGATGGAATGATTGTGCGAATCCTCACTCATAAACAAAACCGTCTCGCCATCTTTCGCCGCCACCGCCACATTTTTCGCCAAAACATTTTCGATATGATTTTCTTTGAAATGCCATTTCATGGTTTCGAAATTATCCGGCGCCGGTTCATATGCAAAGATTTTCACATTGTCATTCACCCCTCGCGCATAGATCGAAAAAAGGCCTATGTGAGCCCCAATATCAATGATGCCACTGGAAGCTTCACTAACAATATCATCCAAAATCATATAATCATTATCCAAAAAAATTTCTCGAAAAACAGACTCATCCGCTTCCGATTTCAAATTCAACTTTAATAATTGTCGTCCGTATTTATATTCCTTCATAAATTTATTCTCGCCATTTTATAGAACATCCCATCGATTGAGTCTGCGCCAAATTTGGACGCTTCCCCTCCAAAAGAGCACTCAAAGCACTGTCCAATTCTTCATGAGTCACCATGCTCACATCCTTCCAATTATCATCAATCCTTCCATGATAAACAAGCTTTCTTTCCGCATCAAAAACATAAATATCCGGTGTACACTGCGCTTTATATGCTCGAGCAACATCCTGCGTTTCATCCATCAGATAAGGAAAATTCATCTTATATTCTTGATAATATTCCGCCATTTTTTCCAAAGTCTCTTCCTCGTACGACGGATTTTTATTCGGATTTATTCCCACAAATTGTACTCCCGCCTCCGCATATTTCGCCTGAAGCGCATTAAGTCTCCCCCACACCGCCTGCACATACGGACAATGATTACACATGAAAACCACCACCAAAACTTTCGCCCCAGCAAAAGATTCCAAAGAATAATTCCGACCATCGCTTCCGACAAGTGAAAAATCAGCGGCAACAGTTCCCAGCGGCAAATTTAAAGATGAAAGTAACGTCATGTCAGAAATATATCATACGTTTGACTAAAACCCCAAAAGGATCTATATTACTGCCCCGTTTTACCAAAAACGTTCATCCCAAAACAATGCGAAACCCTGTAATCATCGTAGGCGAAGAAATTGGACAAGGTGCAGAAAGCAGAGTCTATCGAGTTGAAGAGGTTCAACCGAGAGAACGTAATGCTTACAGGCATCACCATCGCCATGGTGAACCAAGAGATATTTATCATGTCTTAAAAGTTCCCGGCCCCCAAGGAGCTTGGCAAGTAAACACCCTCGAATTCCGCCTCAAATGCATCGAGGCTCTACTGCGAGCAAAAAGACCCCACATTCCCACTACAATCGTCGAACAACCAACTATTATTTTACCGGGGACAAAAGGTAAAAAAGATCAGATTATTCAGCCGGATATGGCTCAAATGTCTCCGCTTATTCCAAATTTCGCAAACCTCAATCTTGAATATGATCATTTTTTCAATCCTGCCCTACAAGAACAGCTCATCGGCTTAGCCAAAGATGCCGAAAGAATAGCAAGAGAAGAACAAATCGGACTAGACCCCTATGGAGCAGAAATAATGACAGATTTTGTCGCAGGAGTAAGGCAGAAAGTTCTTAAAATAATGGCAAGAATAGGAGAAGATCGCGCCCCTGACTACGTCATGAACTTAATCAGATCTGAAATCACGGGGGTGAGAGGCCAAATGCGAAACCTTCTCGTTGGAGACAGATCAATGGTTTTGACAGGAGCAGATGCTTCTTATTACCCAGAATATGGTGGAGGAAAAAGTCCAATTACAGTTCTTGAACCGGGAATAATTACCCTCTCTGATATCGGCATGCACGACCTTTCAGACTTAAGATTTGACGATGAAATCCAAGGCAAAGGAGTCCAAAAAGCTCTGAATCTCGCTAAAATTCCACCATCAAGATCAGTCACCATTCCTCTTCAATATTTGATGTGGGGAACTATGATCAAGCTCCTCATTCAAGCAAATCCAGAATTAGCGAAGCGCCCGGATCTTCCATTCACCAAAGAACCAACCATGACCCGCCAAATAGTGAGAGATCTATACAACAAATTTGGAGCCGATTTTCTCGTCAACTTCATGACTCCAGAATTTGAAGAGGCACTCCGCCAACGCAAAGGAAAAGGAAATTTACCAAGTTAAATCACTATTTCCCGACCTAACCAACTACTTCTTCACCTGGAATAGTACATTCTTTTGACTAGTAGATTTGGCTTGTTTTGGATCGTAAGCATATGCCGTCAACTTGTGTTGTCCTTGTCCAAGTGCTTTTGGCACACGGATCTTGAACGAACCTTTTTGACTAGCATCAGAAATAACAGCAGATCCAAATGTCACCGACTGATATGCGAGATAAACCATTTTTCTTTCACCATCCAGAGAATCTACGCGACCTTCCACCACATATACTGTTCCACCTGTCCTTGTAAATTCCGTATAATCTTTAGCAATAAATTTTGGTTCAAACTTCTCAAGATAATTCAGCAAGAATGTGACAAGTTTGCCTGCTTCTCCAACATATGGTTCATGCGCATTTTCTTCCGTGATAGTCAGACCTTGAACACTAAATTCCTGATCTAGTGCCTGACTAACTTCAAAATTGGCATCCTTCCCCACGACTTTTCCACTATTTCTTGTCGCATAGATATGAGCCAAATATTTGCCATCTGATAACCGAGCATTCAAAACTGCCTTGCCTTCATCATCAGTTTCACCAGTTACTAGAATCACTGGAGTGGATTGTTTCTTGAAACTCTTTGCTGTTTTTGTTGGAGTTGCCGATTCTTCTTTTGTCAGCTCAATAGTGACAATTTCATTTGGCTTTGAAAGGGCCAAAATTGTAGGACTTGAACCAACTGTTCCACGAAGATTTACGATTCTTGGGATTGTGATAATTTCTCCAGGTTTTTTGTTGAATACTACCGCGTCACCCAATTCTTTTTCGAGAATTGCTTCCGTTTGATTGTCTTGGACTTTATCAAATCCATATACTTTTTTCAGACACGCATTAGATTTATCTCCTGAACATTCTTCCTTGTCGTTGATAATCAATGACAACGCTTCGCTGGCATATGTTGAGCTGGAATACATAGCATTTGAATTTACTTCCGACATATTTGTTGGTGGAGGAAGCGAGGTTTCATCTGTCACTTCGGCCGTTGTTTCGTTCTCAACTCCCGTCTCTGTTCCCACAAAAAGATCCTTAACTCCATCTTCTATCGTTCCTATTGCATCTTCCACATCCTCCTCGTCCGGAGGAGTAATTTCTTCTGGCGGATCGATCGTTATTTCCGGTGGAATTATTACCTCTGGTGGGATTATTACTTCCGGTGGAATAATAATAATTCCTCCACCTCCTCCACGCTCCTCATATGCCAAAACTTCCGCCATTTGATATCTACCATCTCTGTCTATCGGCAAACCTTTATTTGTTTCTGTATGCGATTGGCCATTGAAATCATATGTAGTCGTATATGTTCCTGCCGGTGTAATCGCCGTAATAGTGGTAGGATTGTAATCCGTGACCGTACCATCACCGGTTATCGTAAAATCTGGAACAAAAGCCCATGTTCCAACATTATCATAGTCAAAACCAGTAGGCCCCCAAGCGCCCCCGTCATATGTATCAAATATAGCAGGATCCCCATCCATAAGCAGTATTGCTTCAAGAATAGAACCTGTTACTCCGCTTGTAATTGGATTCCCGTCCTCATCTAATACTTCAAAAAGTCCTGCCCAAAGTTGAAACATCCGATACGCAGAATTCCCCCCAAATATATTGTCAGCTATCAACGTAGATGCATTCTCTGAAGACGTGTCTACCTCTATTACATCAGCAGGAGAATTTCTATCAAACGTATTTCCAATTATCGTCGGAGAAGAAAGTACATCATCTGCATATCCTGCCGGAGACCAATCCGCCCCATAATCCGGAAAATTAAAAATTCCATTACCATTATCAGTAATAGTATTATTAGTTATATACGGAGAAGATCCTATGTTCTCAATTCCATTCCATCCACTTTCAGCAATCACATTGTAATCAATCATATTCAAAGAATCCCCAACTCCCGCAGAAAGAGACACCAAGTGTATACCTGCCCTCTCATTATATTTTATTGTATTTGGCCCAGCCTCACTACCTATTGTAAGTCCACTAATCAAGCCACTATTCCCCATGTCATAAACATAAATACCATGACCGTTATTGCCCAAATCATCTCCATCCGCATTGGTTCCTATATAGTTTCCCAAAACAGAAAGATCAGTAATAGCACCAGCCACATCTAACGCCATATGCATAACATAAATTCCATTCGCAATATTTTGAGAAATCACATTTCCATCACCTGCCGCTTCTCCACCAATCACTACATCTCCCATAAACACCGGCTCAGGACCATCAGGCCCACCTCCAGCCGCATCAATCAAATATATTCCTTCTCCTTGTGCTGGTTGGTCAGGATCCAACTGAGCAAGATTGCCTGTAATTGTATTTCCTTTCACTCGAACTGTTCCACTCGTAGAAAGATAAATACCTTGGCCACAGTTTCCAGCAATTAAATTTCCATCTCCAACACCATTCCCCCCAATAATCGCATTAGCTGTTCCTCCGACAACAATTCCTCCCATGGCGGGAGAACCCCCAAGCATAGTGTCACATCCATTAGAAATATTCGCCGTATCTGTCACATTTCTTCCAATAATATTTGATTTTATAGTCATGGATCCTTCATCATTAGCATTAATTCCACCGCCTCCATTCCCGGAAATCACATTTCCTCCAAGAATAGGATCTCCAATAATAATTCCCGTCCCCGCATCAATTTCAACACCAATCCCGGTATCACTGACCGCTGCCGTCCCCGCCGCATTTAATCCAATATAATTTTCATAAATAAAAGCAGAAGTAACTCCATCCCGAATCACAATTCCCTGAAAACTATTTCCCGAAATCACATTGGCAATAACTGTTACCCCAGAAGCACTTAGGGCAATTCCATCAAAAGTATTTGCCTTTGCAACATCTCCAGCGGCATTCAATCCAATATAGTTATTTCTAATGGTAACTGCAGCCGTAGAAGTATCAGCAACACGCACACCCTCTGTATTACCGGATATCACATTTCTATTCGCATCTCCATCACTTCCAATATTTACATTCCCACCACCCTGAATAGCAATCCCGGAACCTTGTCCTCCTTCAACAGTAGGAATAGTTTCTCCATCAGCGCCAATACCAATATAATTTCCATTAATATTTACCGTCCCATTAAAATCATCCATTACAGTGATATTTCCTTCCGTATTTCCAGCAATCACATTTCTATTCCCGCTATCCCCTCCTCCAATATCCACAGTTCCAGCACCATTACTAATAAACATCCCCACTCTATTTGAAGCAGCAGTCGTGCCGTCTCCACTAACTCCAATATAATTATTATTAATATCTACATTTAGAGCAGGATTGTTGCCAGATTGAATTACAACAGCTCCATAACTTTGCCCCATTCCTACTGGTACTCCAAAATTACCAATCACATTTCTACCTCCAGCTCCAGCCTGTCCAATAGTCAAATTGTCTACATTATCTCCATCAACTGTTATACCATAAGCCTCAGCACTGCCAATATTTGCTCCATTCTCACTCACCCCAATATAATTCCCGGCAATCACATTTCCAGTTCCCGCATCAATCGCTATTTCTCCACCAATATTGTTTTCTTCTCCAGCAACTCCAGTCCCAATCCAATTATTTGAACCAGTGACTTGAATAGAAAGATTGCCACCCATATGAGCAGTCGCACCTACATTAACACTTAAATTACTGTTTTTTATAACATTGCTATCTCCACTTATGTTTATCAACGGATCAGCCCACGCACTCATCAATAATCCGTCCAAAACATTACCATCTCCAGCAATAGTCAAAAGATTTGAATTTATAGTGAAATGTCCCGTCACCGTTATGTCTGAATCCCCAAGGATCTGATTATTATTAGTGTTTAAAATAAGGCCTGTATTTTGTATTGTAGCAAAAACTCCCACCAATGACCTTAAATCAATCGTATCCCCACCAGCTCCCGCATTTACAAGACCCATCGCTTCTCTGAAAGAACAATCCGCATCACAAACACCATCGTCCCCATCAACATTCGTGGTTACCGTATAAGTCGCCGCAAACACAGTCTGCGAAAAGAAAAGAGACATAATAGAAAGAACACATATGCCCTTTTTGATGATTTTAGAACTATTCATGGTTTTTGTTTTTAATGTTTTTTTAATGTAATATTGTAGCACATTTTTCAATAAAAAACAACTGGCCCAAAAACCAGTTGTTTCTCACTCAAAACTATCCTCTAAAAGTTTCCCCACAACAGCTGATTTGTCACCTCATGGTGATACAAAACTTCACTGCTTTTCACCTTTTTCCCAAGCGCTCTTGGGCACCGATCCGCCTGTTTCATTTTCAATTCAGCATATTTTTGACGATTATGTTTCCCCATGATTTGTTCAACAAACTTACTTCCCTCGAACAAATTGATCGCATCATAAATATTTCCAGGCAAAGTCTGTACCTTGCCAGAATAAACACGTTTTTCCATTTTTACATATTCCCCTTTTTCCGCGTCCATTCCCGCAAGTCCAGCCGAAAGCATCGCAAACAAACTCAAATATGGATTCACGTCCGGTGCCACCGTTCTCACTTCCACCCTCGCACTTCGCTCATTCCCAAGCGGAATTCTCACCATCGAACCACGATCAACCTCTGAAACTTTGATCTCATTCGGCGCCTCAAAAGCCGGATCCAGCCTGCGATAAGCGTTCACACTAGGATTCAAAGTCAAACAAATATCATTCGCATAATACAAAATTCCAGTTATAAATTTGTGCGCAACATCTGACAAATGATCCTTAGAACTCTTTCCAAAGAAAATATTTTTTCCATCCCTCGCCATCGAAATATTCATATGCATTCCACTGCCATTCATCCCCGCAATTGGCTTTGGCAAAAATGACGCCGTCAAACCCATAAATTTAGCCACCTGTCTTGCACAAAGTTTGTATAATTGCACCTGATCCGCCGCATCCAAAGCGATCGAATACTTGTAGTTCAATTCAAACTGCGCAGGCGCAACTTCCGGATGATCCTTCTCATTCTCGAAACCAAGACACCTCTTTACTTCCGCTAGCTTATCAATAAAAAGCCTCAAACTATCCTGCGGCAAACAGTTAAAATATCCACTCATAGTCGCCAATTCAAAACCGGTTTTTTCATCATAAGTTTGTTCCGCATGAGTTCCTTTGAAAATAAAACCTTCTATCTCCGGCGCCACATTCACAATCAGTCCCTCCTTTCTCAAATCATCAGAAAGTTTGGACAAACGCGCCCTAAAATCACCTCCATAAAGCGCTCCATCCCGATCGCAAACATGGGCAAAAAGCATTACTTTTCCCCCGCCAAAAATGTCAGATGGCAACCATCGGAAAGTCGACCAATCCAGACGCAATCTCAAATCAGATTCCTTCTGCGCCGTAAATCCATGAATCGAAGATCCATCAAAAGTCAGATTGTCATACGAACCCAAAAGATATTTTTTATCATAATCCAACATCTGAAAAAGCCCTTCCATATCAGTAAAACAAACTGTTACCGCTTTCACTTCCTTATCATCCTCCAAGTATTTCAGAAACCTTTTTTGGAAAATTTCATTGCCAAGTCCCGCCAACCTATCCTTCTTGATAGTCATATTTCTTTCTTCCAACTCAGCATAAGAAAGCTCGAGCAAATTTGGTCTCTGCACAAAAAGATCATAGTTCACGTCTGTATCGGAATTTGAATCACCATTGCTATGAACTTTCACTCCATCAATCACGATGTCTTCTCCCATTTTTTTGTTGGTTAAATTTTAAACACGCTTAACAAATACTGGAATAGCGCACTTCTGGTCAACAAGAAAAATGGCTTACCAAAGCCCTGTCGGAGACTACAGACTTTCCAAAACCTCAACACCAATACCGAAACAACTTGTCGCTTTTCCATTACTGTCGGAAAAACCTACAACCGTTTTTGCGATTGCCTAAAAAACAAAAACATTGATTTATAACTTTTCTATATTGAAACAAAAAATAGCGAAAGTCCGCCCACCAAAAACATCAACAAATATACCGACAATATCCTGAATGCAACTTTCCTATTTCCAAAAATCATAAAAATCGCGCCCTTAACCACCGTGTTTACAATCGCCGCAAGCACAATCGCCGTTACCGCTGGGAACTGAGCTAAATCCTTCATATTCGCCACCGAAACAAAAACCGCATCAGCATCAAGCAAAGAAGAAAAAACCGTACTTAAATAAAGACCTTTTGTTCCCAACATATCCACCGCAAATCTAGATACAAAAAGGATCAACGCAAAAAACACTCCAAATTGCAAAGCCGGCAATAAACTAAAAGGACTTTTCATTTTTATTACATCTTTCTGCATGGCCTTTTCGGTTTCACCTACATCTCTCTTTACCCAAAGGAACAAACCGGAAATTAATCCCGTACATCCCATTGCCAGCATCGGAATCAGTAATGGTTTCACCAATGCCGTATTCAAAACCGCAACCTCCACAAGAGCTTTAAAAAAGACCGCACTACTCGCAATCACCATCGCAAAAACATAAGGTTTCACAATCGAAGGATTCTTTTTGCTCTCGCCAGAAAAGCTTAGAGACAAGGCCGTACTAGATACAATTCCTCCAAGAAATCCCGTCAATCCAATCCCCTTTCTCGCCCCAAGAACTTTGATCGCAATATAACTGACAAAAGAAATTCCCGAAATAAAAACAACGATCAACCAAATAATAGAAGGATTGAAAAAATCATAAGGACCATAGCCTTTATTCGGCAACAAAGGCAAAATTATAAAAGCAATAATAATAAATTCTGCCGTCGATAAAAATTCCTCATCGCGCACTTTTTTCGCCCAAGAATGGAGGGAAGTTTTGAAATGAAGAATAAAAAACAGACATAAAGTAATCGCCGTAGCCAACAAATATTGTTCCATCGCACAAAGCACACCATTCAAATATACAAGCACAGAAGCCGTTTCCGAAGTAACCCCAATCCCCCCATACAACTTCGCAGTAATAAAATATGAAGAAATAATCAGTGCTAAAAACCCAACCGTCAGCACTATAAACAACCACTCATTCCCAATAATTCTAGAAATCACCAGCGCCAGCGCCCCAAGCAAACCATGCAAAGCAAAAGTCCTAAGACCTGCAAAACCCTTGTCCTGATTGTGCATTTGATGCTTATGTTCTCTCTCCAACCCAATCAGACTCGCCAAAACTACCGCGATCCCCAATTGTGTGAAAATAGAATAGTCCATTTGTTTACACTTCAGTGTTTTTTGTTTTGTACTTCCCTAATTATACCAAAAATATACAAAAAAACCAACCTCTTAAAAAATTCAAGAAGTTGGTCTTGATGGAAAATTATCTTCTTTTTACTTCGCCTTCTTCGTCATTGAGCGAAGTGTTGAAGTCGCAATTTTCATTCTCTTCATTTTGCCAGTCTTTGGGTCCAAAACCTTTTTTGACAGCAAATTTGGTAGAAATCTACGCTTTGTAGCATTCAACGCATGACTGCGATTATTGCCTACAGAAGGGTGTTTTCCAGTGATTTGACAGACTCTAGACATAATTGTTCTTGTAAAAAAGCAGTGGAATTCTAGCAACTTCTACGCAAATGGCAACATTATTTTATTTTTCATCATAAATTTCAGGTAGACAATGGCTCCCGTTAGCGCTAACATTCTCCCTGTTCTAGGGACAGCCCTCTAATTTTTTACCAATGGCCACCAACAAAAAAACACGCACAGAAAAAGACTTTCTGGGAGACATTCTAGTTCCATCCGATAGTTATTATGGCTCGCATACAGCTCGCGCCAAGGCAAACTTCAATATTAGTGGGATAACCGCCCCAAACGCCTTCCGTAAAGCCCTATGCTTGATTAAACTAGCTGCCGCCAAAACCAATGCTCAACTAAAACTTTTGGACGGCAAAGCCGAAAAAGCGATCGTAATGGCATGTGAAGAATTTATGGATGGCAAGTTTGACAAAGAATTCACGGTAGACGTCTTTCAAGCAGGCGCAGGCACCAGCTACAACATGAACATCAATGAAATCCTCGCTAATCGTGCCAACGAGCTTTTAGGAGGCCGCAAAGGTGAATACAAGCCCGTCCACCCAAACAATCACGTAAACATGTCTCAATCCAGCAATGACGTCACTCCTACAGCAACCAGATTGGCTATTTTATTGATTCTTCCTGCTTTGATTAAAGAGTTGAAAGAACTGGAAAACGTCATCGGCAAAAAACAGAAACAATATTCAAAAGTTTTAAAAGTTGGTCGCACTCATTTACAAGACGCCGTTCCAATTACAGTTGGCCAAGAATTGGATTCTTATAGACAAGCACTCGAAAAATCTCGCTTATTTATAGAAGAACGAAGCAAAGATTTGAAAATTTTAGGAATCGGCGGAACCGCAGTGGGAACAGGAATTACTGCTGACCCAGATTACAAAAAAGTAATGATCAACAATTTAAAAAAACTCACTGGAATAAATTTTGTAAAAACAAAGAATGCTACCGAAACTGCTAACAACATGAATTCTTTTGTGAATTTTTCAGCAACATTACGATCACTTTCCATAAATCTTCTAAACATTTCCGAAGATCTAAAAATTATGAACATGGGCCCAAAGGCCGGCTTAAACGAAATCAATTTACCACCAGCTCAACCAGGATCATCTATCATGCCAGGAAAAGTAAATCCATCTGTTTTGGAATGTGTAGATATGATCGCCGTCCAAGTAATGGGAAATGATAAGGTTATTGAATTATCCGCACAGAAAAGCCATTTCGAACTGAACGTAATGTGTCCAATAATCATGCACAACATTCTTCAATCCCTAGAAATTCTCACAAATGGATTAAGCCTTCTTCGCACAAAATGCCTCGCCGAACTCGAATACGACACCAAAACAATCAAGAATCTTTTCGAAAATAGTTTGGTTATCGCTACAGCTTTAGTTCCTTATATCGGATACGAATTGACCGCTGATATCGTAAAGTCCGCATTAAAGAAAAATATTCGCGTCAAAGAAGAATTAGCTTCTCGCAAAATATTCACTTCTCAAGAAATTGAAAAGATATTTTCATTGGAAGCCATCACCAATCCGGTCAAAATTAAAAAATCTCGATAGACTTTACCCATTCGTCATAGCCTTTCTGATGATACTTGTATCTATAGTTCAAAAGCCTTAAATAAGCCCTATAGATGGTGTTTTTATCGTCACTCATTGCCAAGAAAACTCTCTCACTAAACTTTCTTTGTTGCACGTTTACCAGAACGCCATTTTCCAAAAATTCCGTAGAACAATCTGCACATTCTGACTTCACATATTCTCCAAGATTTTTATATCCCAAAATATTTTCCTTAGCCTCTATTCCAATTTCCACCATATAAGGCATAGGATCTGGAACATTTTTTGTACCAGTAGGCCACGTCTTCCATTCATTATCTATAATAGCTTTTAATTCTTCACCAGCAACCTGCCGCGTCATCACAATTCCAGCATTATCTTTTAAATATTCCACTTTATAGTCAGGCAAAATTGCCGCACTAAAAGAATATTGATCGTTAAAATAAGTAGGTTTATCAGTGAAAGAATTAGCCAATTCATCAACAAATATCACGCACTGTGAAACGTCTCCAGCCGCATCAAATACCCAAAATTTATAGCTCTTCCCTTCAAATCCTGCGATATACGCCGCCATTTTATTTCCAAGAAACCAAGATTCAGAAAGATGATTTCCATTCTTTGAAGTTTTCACATTATATTTTTCTTTCTCCGCCATCATGTTCTCGCCAAAATTAACCTGACAAGCATCATTTGAGATAAACACAGTGCCTACTTCTTCCGTTATAGCAGCCGAAGAAGGATACTGAAAATAACAACTTCCCTCCCCGGAGCATTTATAAATTTCATACATTTTTGTTTTTTCCCACTGCACATTTTGAACAGTAACACCGCAAGCCGTGGTTACCAAAACCAGCAACGATAATCCAAAAATTTTCACAATTTTCATATGCATTTTATTCTAGTGCAAACGGATTAAAATTTGTTCCTCTGTCATACACATCAATACCTTCTTTTCTCTTCAAAAAGCCAATAACTAGATACGTAACCGGCGTAAAAACAACCTCCACCCCTATCTTGAAAATATAATTTGAAACAATCACTGCAATCAAAAGTTCATTTGGCAAAACTCCATAAAAAGCAATCATCACAAAAATAATTGTATCCAATCCTTCACCAACAACAGTCGAAAGAATAGTCCTGACCCAAAGCATTCGTCCATTCATCCAAATTTTTATCTTTGCCAGAATATAGGAATTGGAAAATTCTCCTGCGAAATAAGCAACGCAACTCGCCAACACAATCCTCGGAGTCCAGCCCAAAATCGCCATATAAGCATCTTGATTTACCCAGTCTTTCGAAGGCGGCAACCAACCAACAAGCAGAAAAACAACCGCCATCATCACATTCATCAAAAGTCCCATCCAAATAATTTTTCTAGTCCTTTTATATCCATATACTTCCGTCAAAACATCTCCAAAAATATAACTCAATGGAAAAAGAATCGTTCCTCCATCAAAATCAAAAGGTCCCAGTTTTAGAATTTTACTGGAAGCAACATTGGAAATTAAAAGCACCGCCACAAAAAACATCGCAATCACATTTAAGTGCCGAAATTCCTTCATATGTAGCTTTTCTTCGACCGCACCTATAACGCTCATATATCTTTATTTTAGGGGATTACTTCGAAATCCTACGTCACAAAGAATACAAATTCAAATCTCAAATTATGCCAATTATTGACAATAATAACGAAAACCCCTAAAGTAAGCCCGCAAAATCAACGTAAACCATATACAATGAGTAATAAACATCTCAGTAAACAACATGGCTTTGTCGGCAACATCCGCCCAAAAAGCAAACCAAGAAAAAGATTAAATAAGGCAAAAGCTAGAGTTAGAAAAGCTGAAAGATTAGCTGCAAAAGCAGTTGCTGCAGGAACAGTGAAAGCGCCAGCAGTAAAAGCACCAGCCACAAAAGCCCCAGCTGCAAAAAAACCAGCAGCAAAAAAAGCGGCTTAAAGAGTTTTCAAAATATCACCAACAAGAAAATGGGATCCGGTCACGACCAAAACGTCTGATCGACCCATTTTTTTCAATAATGACAAATAAGCTTCCTTCCCATTTTCAAAAACCAAAACATTCAGCCCAATTTCCCGAGCCAATCCCTCAAGCTCTCGAGCCTTAAATCCCCTTTCGGTCACAGAAGAAGTCACAATAATTTTATCAGCCACTTTGTAAATCGGCTGAAGAATACTTTTTACATTTTTGTTTTTCATAATCGAAACAAGAAAATTCCACTTTTTATTTTTGAAATTTACCTTCAGAAAATCCAACAATCTTAAAATGCTTTTTTCCGTATGCGCCATGTCAAAAACAACAGTTTTCCCCTTTATTATGCGCAAATCCAGCCTTCCGATCATCTTGAAATCAGCCACGATTTTAGCTAAAAGCTTTTCATCAACTTTCCCTAAAAGCATTTTCACAATTTCAAAAACCATTTTCCCATTATCATTTTCTTTAACAAAGATAACATTCTTTACACCCTTTGTTTTTTTCTCAACCAATTTCTTAACACTCGGCATTTGCCAACCCACCACCAAATTTTTCACATTTTTCCCGACCACTATCCCCAATTTTTCATTCAAAATTTTTTCATATGTTTTTCCCAAAATTTCAGTGTGTTCTTTTTCCACAGTGGTCAAAACCGCAACATCTGCTGAAACCACATTTGTCGCATCCAAACGACCTCCCAGCCCAACTTCCATCACCACAAAATCAACCCCACCATCCACAAAATATTCCAAAATCAAAACCACCAAAAGTTCAAAATAAGTAAGTTCCAACCCCTTATATTTTTTCACAAACTTTTTCAATTCCAAAACTCTCTCCACAAATTCTTTTTTCGAAATATTTTTTCCATTCATCCAAAAGCATTCCCTCACATCCATAATATAAGGATTCGTAAAAACCCCAACCTTATACACCTTCTTCCATAGATACTGGCCCGTCAACATACACACGCTACTCTTCCCTTTTGACCCAGTCACATGCACATATTTGAGCTTTGAGAAGCCAATTTTACGAGCCTTCAGAAATTTCCTCACCCTCTCCACGTTAAAATTTTTCTCGTTGTACGCCGGAAACCCCTTATCTTCATAAGGATTAAAGCTCTTCAAAAACTTTACTGCACTTTCAAAATCCATAAATTGTTGGTATAACT
>CAINDQ010000030.1 GCA_903847465.1 uncultured Candidatus Peregrinibacteria bacterium | reverse complement strand
TACTCTCCTGACCGCTGTGTCATACGACTGGAATGTCGCCGTCGTCAATGTCAGTGTGACATACCATCTCGCAACCGGAATGCCTCCCCTAAAAAAGCCCTTTTGCCCCCTTGCAATAATTTCCAAAAAGTGGTATCATATTAGTAGTTTCAAAACAAAAACTAAAACAAAGATCATTTACATCATAGAAAAAATCACGCTTTCCCTGGAGAAAGCTATACTCATTCCTACCAGTGCTTTTCTGTTGGACCATTAATTTTGTGTCCCAGACACTGTGGTGAGTGTAGCTTCCTCTAGGGAAATATCTGTCTGGTTTACTCCAGGCTGTATACTCGCAGCAAGTTTCATTCGCAAGGATCAGGCTTGTAGGGGTTTCTTACTTTCTTTTGGGGCGGTGCCCATTTGAAGGTGATTACTTCAGTGATTGTCTCTCAATAGAGAGAGTATCTTCCTTAGGTAAGATTGGTATGATGGATTTATTCGCAAGAATTTTTCTTTCAGTCAGCCAACTTATTTTTCTTCTCTTACGTCTTGTGGTGACACTTCTCGTAACGAAGGATGGTAGACTATTATAATCCTAGATATTTAATAGCTTTCAGGGAATCTCAATCTCGTTCTTTCATTTTTGATAGGGGAGGCACTCGTGCAATTAGCTCATTAATCTGGGCCGGGCATATCATGATATTTCCACTTAGAGTAGCACCATAAAAAACCACATTTCCATTAATATCGGATCTGTGGTTTTTTTTTGTAAATTTTCGAATACTAACTCGTAGCCGCGCTATCTCGAAGCCTATTTCCCCAAAGTCTTCTGTCCCTTTTTCCAGCCTACTGGGCATAGATCACCAGTTTGGAAAGCTTCGACTAGTCGGATTAATTCATCGATATTTCTGCCGATAGAAGTGTCATTGACCATATAAGATTTCAAAATTCCTTCTGGATCAATGATAAAAGCTCCACGCAAACTAATGCCTGATTCTGGAATCAAAACATTGTAATCAGCGCTCGTCATTTTTGTAATATCGCTCAATAGTGGGAAATGCAAATCTCCCAAATCTCCTTTTGACCAAGCCTCGTGTGAATAAACACTGTCCACGCTCACACCCAGAACTTGAGTATTTAACTTTTCGAATTCTGCATTTTTCTTGCTGAGTTCAATAAGTTCCGTTGGACATACGAAAGTAAAATCCAAAGGATAGAAAAACAAAACCACCCATCTCCCTTTGTAGTCTTTTAGGGAATAGTGTTTCTTTTGGCCCTTAAAGTAGCCTTCCATTTTGAATTGCGGAGCAGGTGATCCTATCTGAAGTCCGCAGCAGCAATCGTCGTTGCAGCAATTATCATCGCAACATTCATCGCCACAGCAGTCATTAGTATCATCGCCACATTTTCCGCCGCAACATTTATCATCGTGACACATAGTTGTTTGTTTAAAAAATATTTATGAAGTCATGTATTCCTTAATGAGCTTTGCCGCTCTTTGTAGATTAGAGAAAGTCAGATTAGGTAAGGACGCTCTAGCTATCATACGGCAATCTTTACTTTCTCTTTCTTTTTCTGAGAAAAATAAATTTGCAGGAATAAGCACGACACCCTTTTTTGCTAATCCAACAAAAAGTTCTTCAGGCTTCATTCCTTTTCTGGTATTTCCCGGAATATCCATCAGGTCAAAACACGCATAATACAGATTTTTGTTGTAAGGCAGGCCCAAGATTTCGTAAAAACTTTCCATGCTTACACGAATTCTGCGCAGATATTCATTGCGATCATCTTCTCCAAAAATCATATGCGCAACTCCCAAATATTGTGACGGACCGGTCACAAAGGTCACATGCTGAAATTCTCCGCGAATATCTCCACCTGGACCTTTTGCGAAAATAAGCAAACTCATAAAATCCGGAGCCTGATCCAGTTTTCCTTTGAGGATATTCTCTGCGATATATTTCTGAGCTTCTTTTTGAACAATAAATTCACCGAAACGCAGACCCGTGCTTCTCTCGATTTTACTGCGACCACCAATCATAATCGTCCTTTCAGGAGCATAGTGCATAATCACGTGTTTTCTCTCAAAAAAGAAGTCCCCATAAACTTCATCAGACACGATCAACGCATTTCTCTCCTTCGCAAATGCAGCAATTTTCTTCAAAAATTCTTCATCACAAGTAAATCCTGTCGGATTGTTTGGGTCAATTAAGCAGATCAATTTTGTGTTTGCTGGTGCGGCTTTCAAGAGTTCATCAATATCTCCTTCCACCATTCCCGTAGCTGGATTTACCGGAATAGCATAAGGAACAAGTCCACGATTTTGCATGATTGTGTTGTACGGAGAATACACCGGAGAAGTGATCATAACGGTGTCTCCTTTTTTCAAGAAATCAATTTTTGGATCATTGAAAAGTTGGAAGACGACGCCGATTCCATGAGAAACCCCTTGCAAGAAAATAAGATCTTTGTAGTCAATCCCAAGATGATATTTCTCATTGTAATGATTCGCCACAACGGCACGCACAAGCGTTTCTCCTTGTGGATCGAGATAGCTTCCACCAGACAGCGCGCAATATTTAAACATTTCAAAAACAATTTTTTTCTTGTCCCAATTTAATCCCTGCTCTTTGGCATATTTTTCAATGCGAGTCAGGAAGAAATAAAAATCCTCGATCAACTTATCAGCCTTCTGAGCGTTGTAAGTTTTGTTCGCATGATCCTGAATTTTTTTCCACAAAGTATCGAAATCATCACGATTGTCAGAAACGAAATGTTCCCCCGGATGATTGAAAATCGTATCGATTTCCAGCAAGAAAGAATAGAACTCACGTCCCTTTACAGAAGGAGAGAAGCCATATCCTGGGTCACCGCGTGATAAGTCCACGATGTTTTCTTCACCGATCGCCGTCACTGCAAATTCACGCAGTACGCGAAAAATTCGGAAAGGATTATCAAGGCTGATATCAAAGCCCCATTCATTGTCGCGCAGTTTTAACATAAGAATAAGATTAAAAAATTGTGCCAAACTTGGCACGGTTATTTCGCCCAGATCAGGATACTACAAAGTCATTTTTCAAGTCCACTCAGCTTTCACTTTTTCTTTTGACAGCTGAGGCAAAACACTGTGGTTCTGCCTGCGGTTTTTGTCTTGTGTAGTTTTGTGCCGCAAACAAGGCAGTCCTTGCCTGCTCGTTTGTATACGAAGAGAAGTTCTTGGTTCTTTCCTTTTTTACCTTTTGTATCAATGAAATCGGAAACGCTCGTTCCGCGATTTTTGACACCTTGAGTGAGCGCTTTTTTGATTCCAAGGAATAAATTTTCGAGATCTTTTTT
>CAINDQ010000029.1 GCA_903847465.1 uncultured Candidatus Peregrinibacteria bacterium | reverse complement strand
CGAAATTCGCCTAAGAATAGCCTCTTTTAAAGAAGAAGCTCAAACCACTCAAAACAATATCAAGAGAATCGAAAAAGACAATTTCGACAAATTGACCGCAAAAACAGGGATGACAGCGGAAGAAGTAAAAGAAAGAATCATTAATGGATACAAGACCGAACTCGAGCTTGAAAACGAAGAAAGACTTATCGCAATGGAAGAAGATTTGAAGGAAAACGCCATCAAGACGGCAAAAAGAATTCTCACCAACACAATCCAAAGACTTTCCTCCCCGACATCCGTAGAGAGTAGGTTAATCCTTATAGAGGTTCCAAGAGATCACATCAAAGGAAAAATCGTTGGCCGAGAAGGCAAAAACGTCGAAGTCATTGAAAAAGCGCTAGACGTAGACATTATCTTCAACGACCTTCCAAACACCATTAGCATTTCTTGCTACAACCTTATTAATAGAAGAATTGCCCAGATGACGATTGAGAAATTGATTAGAGTTCGCGAAGACCTCGACGAAACCATTATCACAAGAAAAATTAAAGAATCTGAGGCAGACCTTGATAAAGAATTATTTGAAATTGGTTCCGCCGCTTTAAACAAAATAGGCCTAAAAAATCTCGACAAAGAGTTGGTTAGAACAATCGGTCGTCTTCAATTCAGGACTAGTTACGGCCAAAACATCATGAAGCATTCCATGGAAGTTGCGTGGGCTTCAACCATGATGGGTAGCGAACTCGGTCTAGACGTAAACGTTTGTAAAATAGCTGGCTTCCTTCACGATTTGGGCAAAGCGATAGATCAAAATCCAGACGTTCAAGGAACACACGACTTCCTCACTAAAGAGTTGATGGAAAAATACAACTTCAATGAACCAGAAATTCACGCCGCGTGGACTCATCACGAATCAGAACCACCAAAAACACCAGAAGCGCTTATCGTAAAAGCGGCAGATGCAATCTCTGCTGGCCGTCCAGGAGCCAGACAAGAGTCCATTGGAAAATATCTCGACAGGCTTGAAGCGCTTGAAAGTGCCGCCAATTCTTTCGAAGGAGTTCGAAATTCTTTCGCCATTTCTGCGGGCAGAGAAGTTCGTGTAATCGTTGATTCAGAAGTGATAAAAGACGAAGGCATGCAGCCATTGGCCGGAAGCATTGCTCAAAAAATCCAGGCCGAATTAAGCTATCCAGGAAAGATAAAAGTAAACATTATTAGAAAAACTAAATACACGGAGATCGCTCAGTAAAACCATAACCCTCATTTCAAATGGCAGAAGAAAATAAAAAAAAAGGCAGACTATTCGATAAAATAGTAATGGGCGCGATCATCGGCGGCGCAATAGGCTCGGTCGTAGGCGCATCTGTAAGCGGCAAAAAAGAACAAGACGAAGCCAAGCAAGAAGTTACCGAAGAATACGAAAAAGCCAAAGCCTCCTCAAAAACAATTTTGAAAAAATTAATAGATTTGTTTAGAAAGAAAGAAGCTGATAATGTCAAAAAAATTCCAAACGAATTGGAAGAATATAAAAAATAATGAAAGAGAAAAAAAAGACTAAAGCAAAAAAGGGCACCCTCCTAAAGAAAACGGCAGATGCAATTATTCTAGTCTTATTTATTAGCGTAACGCTTGTCATCTGCGCCTTCCTAATAAGGAATATTATATTTAGCAGATTTCTACCTGGCACTTATGCTGGAAATTTAGATATTTCCATGCAAACCTCTTTTGCCGCAAAGAATTCACTGGAAGAGGCGGCCAGTGGTTATAGCGAAGGATCCATAAAAGTAAAACTAAACAACGTAGAAAAAACTTTTACCACTAAAGAATTAGGCATAAACATTTTAACCGGAGAAACAATTTCTGCCGCAAGTGACGAAAATTATAAAAATGCTTCGATTGTAAAATATTTATCAGAACCAACCGAGAAAAAAATCTTTCCACTAAAAGTGGCTGTAGACAAAAAAGCGCTAACGTCTGCCCTAAACACCGCCTTTAAAATGGATTCCCTGAAGGCAGTTGAAGCCAGTTTCTACATCGACAATCAGGCAAAATTACAAATCAACGCCAGTAAAGACGGACAAGAGATAGACCAAACCAAATTAGTTCAAGACATCATTGCCTCCGCCGAAAAATTCGATCCAATGGCGGTTATTACGCTTCAATTAAAACCAACCATTCCAACAATTACCACCGCCTATTTAGAGGCTCAAAAACCATCCATGTTGGAGTCTTTAAGACACAGAATCACCCTTACCCATCCCCTCTACAAAGACAAATGGTCTCTTTCCATGGTTCAGCATCTTGATTGGGTAAATTTTGTTACAGAACAGGCGGTTTCGACTGAACAAGTTGGCGGACTAACCGTTCCAAAAATAAAAAACACCATTGTTGTGAAAATAGATGGCGCGAAATTTAATAAATATATCGACGATACAATCGCAAAATATTTAGACGCTCCAGTTGAGAATGTAAAAATTTACAAAAATCCAGAAGGAAAAATCATCATTGAAGGGCGCGGAGACAACGGATTGAAAATCCAGAGGTCCATTTTCCAAAGCTCGGTCGAGCTCGCAATAATAGACAAAGTAGACAAGGTCACTATCCCAACTGTTGAAGAAAAACCAACAGTTACAGTTTCTCAAGACCTTCAGGATCTCGGAATCAAAGAGGTCGTTTCGATTGGCCACACGACGTTTTTTGGCTCACCATTAAATAGAATTTACAACATTGGCGTCGCCACTCCAAAATTCAACGGAATATTGCTCGCTCCAGACGAAGAGTTTAATTTCAACAAAATTCTTGGCCCAGTCGATGGCGTTCACGGCTACTTAATGGAACTTGTGATTAAGCCGGAAGGAACAATTCCGGAATTTGGCGGAGGAGTTTGTCAGGTTTCCACAACCATGTACAGAGCTGCGTTATTTGCCGGACTACCAATCACTGAAAGACACCAGCACTCTTACGCCGTTGCCTATTACTCTCAAATTCTCGGCCCTGGATTAGATGCCACAATCTATATTGGCGGTCCAAATTTGAAGTTCAAGAACGATACCGGCAAACACCTTCTAATTCAGGCATATGTTAAAAATAAACACGAGTTATATTTCGTTATTTATGGAACTTCTGACGGCCGAAAAACAGAACTAGACGGGCCATATATTTCAAACAGGAATAGCTCTGGAGAAGTGGTTTATGAAGAAGTTTCCAGCCTTCCTCTCGGCAAACAAAAACAGGTTGAAATAGGACACATTGGTTTCGATACTTTATGGCATCGCTACATCACCTTCCCTGATGGGCGAAAAATCACTGAAGACATCACTTCCGCCTTTAGAATAGTGCCAAAGAAGATTCAGGTTGGAACAGGTGGCGCACCAGCTACAACCACCCCTGGAGCGTCCACAACGGGCACTCCTTCGGGCGCCACAAACTCCCCAACAACTTCCACGCCAAAGAAGCCATAAGCGTTTTAAAACCCTTTTATTTTCCATCCGTTTCCTTCTTCAGTTTTTTCAATAAGGTGGCGGCTTCTTCGTGATCAGGTTCCTTTTCCAGAATAAACATCAAGGTTGAAACAGCCTCTTCCAGATTATTCAATTCGGTATATATTTCTGCGAGCAAAAGCGAAAATTCAAGGTTGTCCTTTTCCAGTTCCAAAGCTTTGTTTAGGGCAATTATAGCGTTCTGATGTTGACCAAGGGATCTATAAACTTGAGCCAAACTAATAAATCTTTTTGCCCTAGTCGGGTCGAGATCCACGGCTTTTTGATAAGCCTCTTTTGCCTCTTCGTAAGCATTTTGTTGATAGAAAGAAAAGCCGAGATGACTGTAATGAATAGGATCTTCAGTCATAAGCGCCAGCTGTTTAAAAAGAGCTGAAGCCGCTCCAAACATTTGTTTTTGCAAATAAAGCATCGCCAATTTTTGTTGCGTTTCTGGATGGTTTTCGTCGATTGCCAAAGCTTGTACAAATATTTTTATAGCCTCATCTTCTTCGCCAGACTTCAATAATTCATCAGCCTGCAGTAACAAATCAGAAATTTCCACCTTGTCCGCTTTCGACAATTTTGCAGCAACAGGAATTTCTTCCTCAACCTTTTCTATGTTCGCCGCCGCTTCGATTCTTTTCTTTTTCAAACTCATCAAAATTGCTCTTCTCACAAACACCGCAACAATAGCAAGTGCCCCTAAAAGTAAAATAAGATATGTCCACATAAATTAGCTTTTAAATTATCGATTAGCTATCTCTGGAATTATCGTAAGAACCAGAAGGTGGTTCGTAACCCTCCTTAATAACTTTATCTATAGCGGAAACTTCGATTACCGTAATTTCACCTTCCTCCGTGCGCACCTTTATTTTTTTATTAAGAATGTCCAATCCAATAACTTCTGCGGCCGGACCATTCTCAAATAAAGATTTCTTCAAACGCAGTAGACTCCCCATTCTAGGTAATCCCTTTTTGAGTTCGCGATAAGTTTGTAATTCATATTTCAGGCAGCATAGCAGTTTTCCGCACGCCCCTGAGAGCTTCGGGCTGCCCTTACTTTCCAAAGCCTGATCTCTCACCATTTCCATGTTGATGCTTTCCAGTCTTGTCAGGAAAGAATTGCAACAAAGTTGACGTCCACACTTTCCATATCCTCCAATAAATTTTGCCTTATCTCGTGGCCCAACTTGTCTTAGATAAATTTGTTTTTTCAAAACTTTCGCCAAATCTTTTACCAATTCACGGAAGTCCACACGGTCGTCAGACACGAACATAAAATGCACTTTGCTTCCATCAAAAGAATAGCTCGCCCTGAAAGGCTGCATATTCAAAGCATACTTCTCTACCAGCTTGCGACAAGTGTCCAAAGAAGCACCACTATGCTCAGAATAATTTTCTATTTTCTGAACATCATGAGGGGTTACTCTTCTCAAAACCTTCGAAGTTTTGATTATCTTTTCAGGATCCGTGGATTCACGATTCAAATATCGAACCGTTCCAAATTCTTCGCGGTCCTCCTCGTCCTTAAAAATCACGTTTTCCCCCGGAACAAAATCGTACGTATCTACAAACGGAATCTCCAGCAACATGCCGGAAAAATTACAATCTATTCCCATTACATTTACCGATTTACTCATAAAGCAAGCATTAGGTTTTCCAGAACAAGTCTTGGATTAATATTTTTCTTTAAGAGGATACCAGCCTCATCAATTTTTGAAAGGGTATTTATGTATTTTGCGGATTTAGGATCGCCTTCCAGCACTTTGCTTCTCAAGACATGCTTCAGAATATTAAAAAAGCTATCAATTTTGTCCGAATCAGCCGAAAACTTCCCCGGATTAGCCGACAAACTCTCCACGTACGCAAATCTATCTACGATATTTTTGTGATCCAAAAAATTCTGAACATCATGGTAAACTTTTATATAATCCGCAAGCGCATCCGGATTTTCCATCAAGTGGATTGCCTTTCCCGTCCTTCCAAGAGAAAAAAGACTCACCTGTTTTATGTCCTCTTCGTTGTGATCGGGATAAAGTTCGTGCAGTTTTTTTGTTAAATAAGAAGCTGAGACCGGATTGAATTTCAAAACTCTTACGCGCGAAACAATCGTCGGAAGAAGGAGGCGGATGTCGTTTGTGGTAAGAATAAAAATCGTTCTGGTCGGTGGCTCTTCGAGAATTTTCAAGAAGCTATTCGAAGCCTCTACAGTCATTCTTTCCATGCTTTGAATTAGGACGATTTTGTACTGCGCCTGTCTCGTCATACTCAGTCTATCTATCAAGCCACGGACTGCTTCGATCTTTATAGCCTCACCATCGTCATTGAGCTCAAAAGTGTCAAGATGAGAACCTTTTTGCACCTGAATACAAGTCGCGCATTCGTGGCAAAAATTATTTTCACACTGCAAAATTCCTGCCAGTTTTTTGGCAACGGTATGCTTGCCAATGCTATTTGAGCCTACGAGCAGATACGCGTGCGACAAATTCCCAGATTCGATGTCTTTTTCAATCTGTTGCAATTGTTTTTCGTGCCCAATTATCGACCAGTTGTATTTCATAAAATTAGACTATATCTTTCCACACTTTTTCCTGTCGGACAAGCGATTTTTCAGCATCCTCAGGGTGGGCCATGATCTCTTTTATGAATTTCTCCAGACGGACTTTGTTTTGTGAACCTTTCACTAAAATCACGTCGGTTTTGGAAACTTTATCTTTGAAAAAATCGGCCGCTTCACTGGCCGTATCAAAAGAATGTACACTGGAGGCCTCCATGCCTTTTTCCTTTGCTTTAAGCGCGAAAGCTCTTGCCTCATCCCCTACCGTAATCAACAAATCCGCATATTGCGGAATCACTTCTCCCACCTCTTCGTGCAACACTTTCGAATTAGAACCAAGCTCGTTCATGTTTCCGAGAACGGCCACTTTTCGCTTTTTCCCGCCAATTTCCTTAAGCACTTTTAGCGCTTCACGTAGCGGTTCCGGAGAAGAATTGTAAGAACTGTCGAGAATAACCGCACCTTCTTTCCCCGGAATAATACTCATTCTTCCAGGCGGAAGTTCGTATCTTTGCAAAGCAATAATCGCATCTTCGAAACTCATTCCAAGCAGTCTTCCGCAAATAATCGCTGGAAGCAAAACATATACCTGATATTCTCCCAGAATGCCTGAGTGGACCTCGTATCCGTTCTCCTTGTGATGCAAAAGAAAATTCACACCTTCTTCTGAAAGCTTTACATTCGTCGCTCTAAACATCGCGTTTTCATCTTTTCCAAAAGTAATCGTATTTTTCTTTTCTCTCTTCTGCGCAAACATCGCCAAGAAAGCATTGTCTATATTCAAAATAGCAACGCCATTCTCTTTCAAGTGATCCACCATTTTCCTCTTCTCGTCAAAAATGGCCTGCAAACTATCAAACTGCCCAGCCTCCATATGCACTGGGAAAATATTTGCCATCACCGCTATGTCCGGGCGAACCACCGACATCAAATAATCCATATCTCCCGGCTTATCCACACCCATTTCCAGCAACAAAATTTCACTATGATCTTTTATCAAAGAATTATAAAACGCCTTAAGCAGTAACCACGACCATTTATAGGCCGAAGAATACCCGCTTTCGATGTCCAAAATCGTCAGCAATAAGCCAAACTCACTATTCATGCTTTTCTTTGTGGCC
Organism: uncultured Candidatus Peregrinibacteria bacterium; assembly: GCA_903847465.1. Taxonomy (GTDB): domain Bacteria; phylum Patescibacteriota; class Gracilibacteria; order UBA1369; family LOWO2-01-FULL-3; genus CAINDQ01. The sequence goes on along the minus strand of CAINDQ010000029.1, from coordinate 1,119 downwards.
TTCACCTTGAACTGCGAATTCAAAACAGAAAAAATAGCTTCTTTAGTGCTGGTTTTTCCTATCGAGCCAGTCACGCCGATCACTTTTCCTTTGAATTTTCTAAGTCTGCGTTTGGCAAGCCTTTTGAGCGTCCATAGCACAAACTGTTTCAAGAAATTTTTCATAGTTTATAAACCTTTTTTGGCTTGTTCGACAATTGCCTTAAAAGTTTCCACGTCATTGACGGCCATGTCAGCTAGGACTTTACGATTAATCGTAATGTCTTGTTTTGTCAGGGCGTCGATAAGTCTGCTGTAGGTAATGCCCAAGCTTCTGCAAGCGGCATTAACTCTTGTGATCCACAATCTTCTGAAAACTCTTTTGCGGAGTTTCCTTCCGATGTAGCTGTTTAAACCTTGTTGTAAGATTGCAGGTTTTGCGGATGCGTAGACTTTATGTCTTAGGCCTCGGAAACCTTTGGCTGCCTTGACGACGTCATGGTGCCTGCGGTGGGCTGTTACGCCTCTTTTGACTCTAGTCATATAAGAAAGTTAAATAAAAAGAATAATTAGTCTGCCTTTTTTGCCACTCTTGCTTTTCTCACTTTGTATACTTGTCCAGAAAGCATTCTGCGAACTTGTTTCTCGTGCGTAGGTGTTACGGCCACTCCAAAATGAGCTGTTTTCTTTTGTCTTTTTGATTTGTCTGACAACAAATGTTGTTTACATGGTTTTTCAAACGACAACTTGCCGCTCTTTCGTACCTTTACGCGTTTTTTCATTCCGCTATGTGTCTTATGCTTCATGATTTTGGGGTTAATACCATTATTAATACGTTTCCTTGGTTCTTTGGAGGAGCTTCCAGCGCAGAGATTTCTTTTAATCCCTCGTAAAACTTCTTCATCTTATCCTCTGCGAGGTGGCGATACATAGCTTCTCTTCCTTTGAAAATCAAAGCTACTTTTACCGCATTTCCCTCCTCGAGGAACTTCTTTGCCTGTTTTATCTTGGTTTCAATATCATGATCTCCAGTTTTGAATCCTAGACGAATGCCCTTAATCTCAGCCTTCTTCTGCATCTTGCGATGCTTCGTTTCAATCTTTTTCTGATGATACTGATACTTGCCGTAATCCATTATCTT
>CAINDQ010000028.1 GCA_903847465.1 uncultured Candidatus Peregrinibacteria bacterium | reverse complement strand
TCTAAAATGAAGAATAATACCGCGGACATGAAGGATCTTATTCCTTCATTCGAAAACTTTCTAAACACAATAAAAATCTTATCCACAAGCTATAAATCAATGGACGGGAACACAAAACTGGAAATAGCAGAAATCATGGTGCTAAACATAGTTGTAAGTAAGGGAGAAGTGCTTGAAATAGAGCTTAACGAGATGTTTGATGAGCTCTTTATCCATTCTGGTGGACGATAGTGGGTTCGAACCACTGACCCTCCGCAAGTCAAGCGGATGCTCTACCAACTGAGCTAATCGTCCAAAGTTTTTTCGTAAGCGCCGAAATTCTATAAACAATTCCCCAAAAAGTCTAATCAATATTCGAAAATTCTCAGAATTTCTCAAAAAGCCTAGAAAATTCTCAGAATCTGCCGTAAAATGGTTGCCAAACTCGGTTTTTCCATCTATAATACAACAGTAAATAAAAAAAATTTTATGGATCCACAAAACGATCAAGGTCAAAATAATGGGGGAGCAAATCCACCGCAAGGCGGACAGCCTACACCTCCACCGGTAAATCCAGCAGGCCAAACTCCACAAGGAGCTCAGCCTCAAACAGGTATGCCACCACAAGGCGGCCAACAGATGCCACCAGGCGCATATCCTCCAGGGTATCCACCACAAGGAGCTTATCCTCCGGGTTATTATCCTCAATATCCTCAAGATCCAAATATGTATCCACCACAAGGAGCTTACCCTCCAGGATACTATCCTCCATATCCACCTCAAGGCTATCCACAAGGAATGCCACAAGGTGCGTATCCTCAGCCACCAATGCCACCGCAAGGAATGCCTCAAGGAGGGTTCTCTCAGGGTGATTTTCCACAAGGCGGTGCATTTCCTCAAGGAGGTTTTCCACCTACAGGGGGAATGCCGGGAGCAGCTCAGCCACCAATGCCACCAGAGGACACGACTCCAGCAAATTTTCAGGTTGGTGCCAAGTTGCCAGGGAAGTTGACAGTAAAAGTTCCAGCTCATGCTTTAAATTTTGAAGAAGATTATTTTATTCGTTTGTTAGCAGGCTCAATTTCTCTTTCCAAAGATGAGAAAAAGAGAATTATCGAATCTGTTCCAAAACTAAAACAATCCCAGATAGACGAGCTAATCCGTATCTTCGAAGAAGAAAAACAGAAGTTCGCCGCTCTTTCCAAGAAGCACGTTCCTCAATTGGAAAAGTTGGCTGAACAACACTTCCGCGAATGGATGGATTTGGAAACTGAATTCGTCAACGACAGTCACAAAAAGGAAGATCAGAACAAGGCTGAAGAGATCCGAAAGTCTTTGGGACTATAAAGCTTTTGATCGCTAGATCAGTTTTGATTCGACCGGTCCGTTCGGTAGAATTTTTTTCAGCGTGACCTTTTTGAATTGGCGAACAATAGACGTCTTCCCTGTATAAGAAAATTGAACAGGGATGTAGTTTGGGGTGAAGCCGTGGTAGATTTTTCCGCGTGGATTTTCGACTAAGATTTCGTAAGTTTTTCCAAGTAAAGATTTTTTGAAATCGAGCGACATTTTATCTGCGATTTTTCTGAGTTTGAGTGCGCGCGATTTTTTTACGTCTTCCGGAATTTGATTTTTCATGAAATACGCAGGCGTATTTTCTCTCTTGGAATAGGGGAATGTGTGAATTTTTAAAAATCCGATTTTCTGCACAAATTTGCAAGTCGCCTCAAATTCTTTTTCAGTTTCTCCCGGAAATCCCACAATCACATCTGTCGTCAGGCCAATATCCGGCACCGCTTTTTTAAATTTTTTACAAATCTCCAAAAACTCTTTTGTAGAATAATTTCGGCGCATTCTTTTCAGAATGGAATCGCATCCCGACTGCAAAGACATGTGAATATGCGGGCACAATCGGCCGGTTGCAAATAGTGCGTAAAATTTTGGTGAGAAGTTTTTTGGCTCAATCGAACTCACACGAAAACGCACTTCTTTGGTAGCATCGATCATTTTTTCGATTAAGTCCGCGATGTCTTTCACAGCTCCTTTTTCCATCCACTCTCCGATATTTATTCCAGTCAGCACAATTTCTTTGTATCCCTCTTTTTCCAGTTTTTTTATTTCGAAAAGAATCTTTTTGCTCGGAAAACTCACCTCTCTTCCTCTTGCTCTTGGAATGATGCAGTACGTGCAAAAATTATTGCAACCATCTTGAATTTTGATCAGCGCGCGAGTGCGAGAAAGTGGCTTTTGCAGGTCTTTATTTAAATATTCAATACCAAAAGATGATGCTCAGAAATTGATTCTAGAAGAAGAAGCAACAATAATAAGAAGTGCAGAAGAGAAGGCTATAATTGAAGGAAAAGGTAAAGGCAACTCAGATGATGATAATTCGGGAAAGACCACACAAGAAGCTGAGCCGATGATATAGAATTAGGTTCTAGTTGCTAGGTTCTAGAATAATAAATTTTGATTTTTAACTAAAATTTGCTAAGATATCCTTATGTCAAAAGACTATTATGAAATATTGGGCGTAAACAAAGGAGCTTCAAAAGATGAGATAAAAAAGGCTTTTTACAAGC
>CAINDQ010000027.1 GCA_903847465.1 uncultured Candidatus Peregrinibacteria bacterium | reverse complement strand
GGACTAGATATAGACGCTCTAAAAACAGTAGCAACAACTATCAAGGCCATCGCTAAAAAGAACAAAACAGGAATCGTTTTGATCACTCATTATCAAAGACTTTTGAATTATATTACTCCCGATTTTGTACACATTTTCCATGATGGAAAAATTATAAAATCCGGCAAAAAAGATCTCGCATTAAAAATTGAAAAGACTGGTTACGAGTCTTATATAAAATAATATTATGGCAGTCCCAAAATCCACAAAAAGGCTTGTTTCAAAGACTTTTGGCGATTATAAATTCGGCTTCAAAACTACCGTAAAAAATATTTACTCTGCCCCAAAAGGTTTGAACGCTGCAATTGTAAAAGAAATTTCCAGACAAAAAAAAGAGCCACAATTTATGCTCGATTTCAGACTTCGCTCTTTGGAAATTTTCAACAAAAAACCAATGCCAACATGGGGAGCAGATTTATCAAAAATAGAATTCGACAATCTCCACTACTACATCAAGGCCCAAAACAAAACTGAGAGTTTATGGAAAAATGTAAATCCCCAAATTAAAGAAGCCTTTGAAACTCTCGGCATTCCTGAAGCAGAAAAAAAATTCCTCCAAGGAGTAAGTGCTCAATTTGAATCAGAAGTAATCTATGAATCTGTACAGGAAGCACTCTCTAAACAAGGAGTTATTTTCGAATCAACAGACGAAGCGCTCAAAAAACATCCTGAATTTTTCAAAGAATACTTTGGCAAAGTAATCCCTGCCAATGACAACAAATTTGCCGCATTAAATAGCGCTGTTTGGTCCGGCGGCACTTTTATTTATATCCCAAAAGGAGTGCATCTCGACCTCCCCTTGCAAGCCTATTTCCGCATGAATACAAAGAACATGGGACAGTTTGAAAGAACACTTATTATCGCCGACGAAGATAGCTCGGTTCATTACATCGAAGGATGCACTGCACCATCATATTCCAGTAATTCCCTACACTCTGCCGTAGTTGAAATCATCGCAAAAAAAGGCGCAAAAGTGCAATACACCACTCTCCAAGATTGGGCCCACAACATTTACAATCTTGTTACAAAACGCGCCTACGCTTATGAAAATGCCCAGGTAGTTTGGGTTGATTGCAACATGGGTTCAAAGATCACAATGAAATATCCAGCGATCTATTTACTCGGAGAAAACGCTCGTGGAGAAGTCCATTCTTTGGCTTTCGCAAGCAAAAATCAGCACCAAGATTCAGGAGCAAAAATCATTCATGCCGCACCAAATACCAGCTCACTTATCTCTGCAAAATCCATTAGCAAAAATGGTGGCCGTGCCACTTATCGCGGACTACTCAAAATAAATAAAGGAGCTATAAATGCCAAAAGCAAAGTCAGTTGCGACGCTTTGATTCTAGATAGTCACTCTCGTTCGGACACTTACCCAACCATGAAAATCGAAGAAGAAGATGTCGAATTGGCGCATGAGGCTACGGTTTCCAAGATTGGAGAAGATCAGCTTTTTTACCTAATGTCTCGTGGAATTAGTGAGCAAGAAGCTTCTTCGATGATCGTAAATGGATTTGCTGAACCAATTACAAAACACTTACCAATGGAGTATGCGATTGAATTAAATCGTCTACTCGAAATGGAAATGACTGGATCAGTCGGTTAATTTTTCAACATGACAAAAATAATTATAAAATCAGGAGAAGAAAAAACAATGCTAGTAGAAACACTAACTAGCTCTGAAATAACTTTAAGCGAAAATAGCAATTTAACGCTTGTGGCCTTGCTAAAAGAAGGCTGGGTTGGCACGAAAAAATTGCAATTTAATTTCAAAGGGAAAAATTCCAAACTTAATTTTATCGGAATAATTGTCGCCAAAAATAAAGATTCATTCTCTTTTGAAACAATTTCTAATCACGAAGTTCCTAATACAAAATCTTTTTACAACATCCGTGGAGTTTCTTTTGATCAATCTGTTGTCGATTACAAAGGCACCCTGATTATCACAAAAGATGCTCAACACACCGAAACTCATCTCGATCATCACAGCTTAATTTTTTCTAAAGAAGCAAAAATCGCAACGCTTCCTTCTCTTGAAATCGAAGCCGACAATGTCCACGCCGGACACGCCGCCACAATTGGCAGAATAAACGAAGACCACATCTTTTACATCTCCAGTCGTGGAATTCCGCGAGAATTAGCCAAAAATCTGCTCACAGAAAATTTCCTAAAAGCCGATCTTTCCAAAATTTCCGATCAAAAAACAAAACAATTTGTAATTGATCAACTAATGAGAATAAAATAAACAGCGTTATGCTAAATTCTAAAAAACTAAAAAAAGAATTCCCGATTTTCTCTCGCAAAATAAACGGCAAACCAATTGTCTATCTTGATAATGGCGCCACAACTCAAAAACCAAAAGCCGTTATCGACGCCCTAAAAAATTACTACGAATATTCCAACGCCAATATTCATAGAGGCATTTACGAATTATCTGAGGAATCAACGAACGCTTACGAACATTGCCGCGAAACGGTTGCCAAATTCATAAACGCCCGAAACTCCAGAGAAATAATATTCACAAAAAATGCTACAGAATCAATAAACTTGGTC
>CAINDQ010000026.1 GCA_903847465.1 uncultured Candidatus Peregrinibacteria bacterium | reverse complement strand
TGTTAATCCACAGTTGGCACCAATCGCGCTTAAAACAATTCCATCTTGAGTGTAATCAAAATGATCTAATTTCCCGTCCAAACCAGAAGCACTATAAGCATCATACCCATCCACAACATAAGACTTTTTCGTAATAGTAGTATCCCCCCACTTAATATCTGCTAGATCTTTTAGCCTTTTCACCTCCCATCCCTCCGGAATCATTCCATGCTCAGTACCACTATCAACCATTTTTACTTTTTCATGCCCGGGAAATTCAAACTTCACAAACCACTCGGTATAAAGAAGCTGTGCCATTTCTTCCAGCGCCTTAATGCGCTTTTCGTTGTTTTCGATCAGATCGTCATAAGTAGAAAGAACAGAGGCAATGCGGGTTTGGGTTGGGAGGTCAGGGACATTAACTTCATACTCATATATACTTTTTAAATCTGCCCTCTGTCGTCCCGAAGCACCAACCATACTTAAAATAGCGGTGTGGATCAGATCATCAAGTTTTGTTACATAATGCAAATAGTCAGGAATAACACGGTCTTTTTTCGCTCTTAATATAAAAAACTCTGTCGAACCAAACCCTACCCCATTCCGTAAGTTTTTTACTTTTACAATTTTCTTATTCTGTAAGCACGGAGTAATCCGTGCAAACAAGGTATCGTCATCAGCGAACCTGGAACCACTACCATTGAAAACCTTTGACCCAACGATTCTTGGATATTTTGACCCAGGATCAACATTTTCCATGGGTACAAAAGAATATTCAATCCCTTTTTTGATATCAACTTTAATCTTTTTCTCTAGCAAATCTCCTAATTGTACTTTTTGAAAAGTTGCCATAATCATTTATAAAATGCTTTTCCAATCATCTTGAATTTTATTTTCCAACTCATGTGCTTCTTTAGTAAGAACAGTAAATGTGCCCATCAACTCTTTCATTCGCGCATCAAAATCAACATCACTCATTTCCTTTTCCACAATTTCCACATAGCGCCCAGGATTGAGAGAGTAATCATTTGCACGTACTTCTTCTAAAGTTGCCACCTTGCATCTGCCCTTAATGTCTTCGTATTTACCTTCTCCCTCTTCCTCACGATAACGACGAACAATATCAGCTATTTCTTGAGTTTGCTCATCTGTCCATGCATTATGAGCTCTATCAATAATAGTAAAAATATCTTGGGCATTGATAAACAGAATTTTATTTTTTCTTTCAGTACTAACTTTTCTTTTATCGAAAAACCAGAGAGCGCACGAAAGCGAAGCATTCATAAACATATTTGTCCCAACAGAAATCATTACATCCACTATCCCATCATCAATCATCTTTTGGCGAATTTCTTTTTCAGCATTACCAGCATCACTGGCTGAATTTGCCATAACAAAACCAGCTCTGCCTTGTGGATTCAAGGCACTGGCAAACATTTGCATCCAAAGATAATTGGCATTTGAGATATCTCCTTGGCCAGTGATAGGAAGTCCGAGATAGTAACGTGGATCACCTTTAATTTTGGCCGCATCAATCACTGTTTGTTTATTCTTGTCTTTACCTTTAACGTTAAATGGCGGATTTGCGAGCACAAAATCAAAAGTACCAACACTATTGAAAGCCTCTTCATAGAAAGAATTAACCTCGGCAATTTTGCCAGATAAACCATGAATAGCAAGATTCATTTTTGCAGTGCGAATATTGCTTGAACCTTTTTCTTGGCCATAGATAGCAATTTCGTTCATTATTTTTGCTGTTTTAGCATGCGCTTTCACGAAGTTCGCTGATTGCACAAACATTCCGCCGCTTCCGCAGGCAGGATCAAGGATTTTTCCATGATATGGCTCAATAATCTCTACCAGCAATTTAACAATAGATTGTGGAGTGAAGAATTCCCCACCTTTTGCGCCTTCGGAACGCGCAAATTCACCGAGAAAGTATTCATATATTTCTCCGAAAGCATCGCCTTCGACATCATCTGGAATTTGATTGAAGTTTTTGAGAAGAGTAATTAGTATCTTACTGTTTTCACCCGGGATTTTGTGAAGAGAGGTGAAGTCCTGAGGTAACACGCCGGCGAGATCGGTGTTTTTTGTTTCAATCTCTTTCATC
>CAINDQ010000025.1 GCA_903847465.1 uncultured Candidatus Peregrinibacteria bacterium | reverse complement strand
GCGAGCGGAAAGTTCTTTGTCGGTTGGTGTTTTTTTGAAGTCGTGATGAGAGAGAATGATCTGCGTTTTGGGAAATTGTTTTTTGATTTTGGTGATTAATTTGAGGGAAGTTTTTAGGTCTAGGTCGATGAATTCGGGGTCATGAGAAAGAATGGTCATGGTGTGCGGAGAGAAAGCAGAGACCTTGTAAATCAGCGGTTTTTTCGTAGCCTTAAAAATCTTTTTAAGATTATCTTCTGTAATATTTTTTCCAAGTTCATCAAACCAAATCTCAATAATGTCGGCTATTTTTTGAGCTTTTTTAAGATCGCTGATTAGAAGCGAAATAGTTTTTTTCTTTAGAGGAATGCAAATCATTAAGTATCAATTAACATTAAATCCAACATCTGTTTAACCTTTTTCACGTCTGGAAAGCTTGGATAAATCAGAATGTGATGAGTTTCGCGAAGATTGAAGTAGATTAAGGAACTCAGTTTATTATCGACAAGGATATTTATCTTTTCTGATTTCAAAAATCCATTTAAAGCCATGAACGACTTCTGATTTTCGCCAAGCTCTTTGACGTATGGCTTGCCTATTTTTCGATCATGCAGAGTAACAAATAAATAAGCATGTGTTTCCTTTAGATTGGGCGCAATTTCAGAATTTAAGCCTAAGTCTTTTTTAATTGGAACAGCTATTAACATTTTTTCCGCCTTGGAAATATGAGTGAAAATAGCGAAATCTTTGATGTATGGATTAATTTTACAAATTTTCTCTTCCAGAATATTGGTTTCTTCTCTTAAGTCTTGAATTCCTGCAAATTGATTTATATCGATAAAAGCTTCTCCAAAAATCAAAGTCCCAGCCCTTCTCAAGCGAATTTTGTTGATGCGCATCACGATGTCTTTTTCTTTGCTCAAAATTTTTCTGATTTTACGAGACAAGCTTGGATCATCCCAATAGTCGAGCAAGAAAAACAGTGATTCCTTTGTGCTAAAAAGCCCTTCCTTGAGAATTATCAATGAAATAACGATACTAACAATGCCTTCCACATAAGGAATTCTGTCATAATTGGCAAGAATGGAAATCAAAACTGCGACGCCCGCGATGAGGTCCATTTGTTTCGTTTTAGCATTCACCAATAAAGACAAAGAATTTGTTTTTTGTCCGGCAACTTTTAATTCTGCAGAAAGCCTATAAGAATGAAGAATTGCGAGAATAGTCGTGATGATAGCAACCAGACGGAAATTTCCCACAGGAGAAGAGTCTAGAGTTCCAATACTTCTATAAAGCATAACTCCACCCAAGTAAACTATTCCAATTGAAACAAGCAATGCGGCAAAAGTTTCGATCTTGTGATAGCCATATTCGAAATTTTTATCAGCATTTTTTCTGGAAAGTTTTAGCCCTATATAAGAAGCAAAAATGCCTAGAGTAGAGGCAAAAGACTTTACGGCATCAGCCGTAACAACCGTCATTCCAGTCAGAATTCCAGCAGTAAGCTTCAAGATTCCCAAGATCAATAAGTAGATCAAACTTTTCTTCGCAACGTTCATTCCTTCTTTGAGGGCGTTGGTATTCATGGGTTCATTCTACTAAAAAATGGGGCCTTGTGAAAGAAAATCGGCAAAATATACCACGCCACCAATCTAGAATCCAGCAACCACAACTGATATTTACAATTTTTTGCTAATCAGTATAATTGGCTCAATCAATTTCATTTAATATATATTTAACTTTTCTATTTATGAAAAAGTTTGCAGTAGCATTATTGCTATCAGTAGTAACTCTAGCTTTGGTAGGTTGTGGAGCTGCTACACCTGCTACACCAGAAGTAACTACTCCAACAACAACTCCAGTTGTTGAACCTACAGTTCCAGCTACAGAGACTCCTGTTACAGAAGTTCCTGCTACAGAAGTTCCAGCTGTAAAGTAGTTCGAAGAAGATTATTGAAAAACGAGGCCGCAAGGCCTCGTTTTTTTGTGTTTAAATTTGTGCGGGAACTCGTGGACGAACATGAGTAGTTCGCTCGCTTTTATTCTACGAAGGCAAATTCATCTACCAAAACTTTCTTTCTTGTCTTTATGCTCCCTTGAATAATCCCCTTGTGAGAACGATCTCCTCGAAGTAAAGCTAAATGTTTCTTGATTTGAGCAACCAGCCTGTCTTTTGTGAGGTCAATTGCCTTGGTGATCTGATGACTGGCTTCTTTGGCGACAAAAGTTTTGGTTGGTAGAACTAAACAGAATTCAACCTGGAAAGCATCGTGTTTTTCAAACTTCTCAATAGAAACCTTCAATAGAACAGCGTCGGCAGAAAACTTCGTTAAAAGCTCTTCGATAACAGCCGTTTTCTGCATGAGATAACTCACAAAAACCTTCTCTTCCTTCGGAGCGAGATTTTGACGGAAAACATTGATTTCCATAAGCAGATTGTTAAAAGATTTTCTGAAATAAGTATATCACCCCACTTTTTTATTACAATTTTTCATTTCAAGATTAGATATGCTATACTTTTAGTTAAGTTCAAAATAACCACTCATATATGAACACTGAGAACATCCCAGTTATAGGAAAAGTACGCAAAACTCTTAACTCTGTTTCTGTAAATTTTTCACTACTAGCAATCGTTTGTTTGATTCTCGCGATTGTAATTCCTTTTTATCCTGAGGTATTGGCATTTTTTGCTTCGGCCTTACTTTTCGTTGCAGCAATCATCCTTTTGAATTTGGCTTATCATGTGAATGCTGCAAAGAAAAAATATTTCAATTGGTTAGATAGATAATTTCTCAACAACGAAATCAATATCCTTGTCTCCACGACCAGATAGATTTACCAAAATCGTTTGATCTGGAGAAAGTGTTTTTGCTAATTTCATCGCAAAAGCAACAGCGTGAGCGCTTTCTAAGGCTGGAAGAATGCCTTCTGTTCGCGATAATTCCATAAAGGCGGCTAGACATTCATCGTCACTGATATACTCATATTGAACTCTTTTGATATCTTTCAAGAAACTGTGCTGAGGACCAACTCCGGGATAATCCAATCCGGAAGCAATCGAATAAACGGGTTGTGGTTCGCCTTTTTCGTCCTGCAAAAGATACGTGTGCATGCCATGAATATTGCCTGGAGTGCCAAGAGTGAGAGTGGCGGCGTGATTTCCATAAGTGAGACCGTTACCACTAGGTTCAACTCCGTAAATATTGATATTTTCGTTTTCAAGGAAGGCCGAGAATAAGCCAATAGCGTTACTTCCACCGCCGACACAAGCGACTAAATTGTCGGGGTTTTTGCCGGTTAATTCCGGGAATTGATACTTTGCTTCTTCGCCAATAATTCGCTGTGCGTCTCTTACGATCATTGGAAATGGATGAGGGCCAACAACCGAACCGATTGCAAAGAAAAAGTTTTTTGGATCTTTTATGAATTCATTAAATGTTCCGTCGACAGCATCTTTTAGAGTTCTTGTGCCTGTAGTGACAGAAATAACTTTTGCTCCAAGTAATTTCATACGAGTGACGTTTGGGGCTTGTTTGAGGACATCAATTTCGCCCATGTAAATCTCGCAGGGCAGACCAACGACTGCTGCCGCGGTAGCAAGAGCGACGCCATGCTGCCCTGCGCCTGTTTCTGCCATTAGTTTGGTCTTCCCCATCTTTTTTGCGATCAATGCTTCTACGATGGTGTGGTTGATTTTGTGGGCGCCCGTGTGGTTTAGATCTTCTCGCTTGAGATAAATTTTGGCGCCCCCGATTTTTTCGCTTAAGTTTTTGGCATAATAGATCGGGCTTGGGCGCCCAATAAAATGCTTTCTGTAGTAATTCAGTTCATTTTTAAAATCTGCTGTATCTTTTATTTTCAGATAGAACTCCTCTATTTCATCAAAAATTGGTTTGAGTTGAGGTGGCAATATTTGACCACCATATGAGCCATAATAGCCGTCCTTGTCAGGATAAATATCGTATTTGTTTGGAAGTGTTGAAGTTTTCATAATGATAAATATTAAATAAATAAAAAACCGCCCTTTACCGGCGGTTTGAATAAATCGTTTTTACGAAATATCAAAAACGCCAGCTTATGAAGCTTCTCCACCAAGTAGCTAAATTTGTGATTCTTTTAAGCGACATTTTTAAAATGGTTTAATTTTATTTCTCTGGCTCCTCTAGTTACAGTAGCTATCCCAAGCCCGAGCTTGTCGGCTATTTTCCTCTGAGGCAAGCCTTTTTTCAGCAGACTAACTATTTCCAGTCTCTTTGGAATCGTCTCAAGTTCTTGAGGCGTAAGGATTGATTGCAAAAATTCGCTCATTTCTTTTTCGGTTTTAATTTCGAGCATTTTTGCAGCTAATTTTTTCAAATAAAGATCCATAAGTAATGTCTTGTTGTACTAGTGCGCTAGTATTCTATCTGAAAGGAATAATTAAGTCAAACGTATTATTCTTGTGTGATTAGGTTTGTTGTTCTAAAATCTTTCCACTAACCAGATTCTTTTATTATGATAAACAAACAAAAATTAACGATTGGCCTGACTGTGTTTGTTGACGTTTTTGGCCTTGGAATAATCATTCCGGTATTGCCGATATTTTTACACGACATGATTCAATCCCCTTTCTGGATTGAAATGTTTTTCACTATTTATGCTCTTTGTGGCTTTGTCGCTGCTCCTATTCTCGGAGCGCTTTCCGATCGCTTTGGCAGAAGACCTATTTTGATTTTGAGTATTGCTGGAACTGCCATTGGTTGGTGGATATTCTCACTTGGCAGTAGCAGTATAATTTTCTTGGTGATAGGCAGAATCATCGATGGGATCACGAGTGGAAATATCTCAACAGCTCAAAGTTACCTCATTGATATCTCCAAGGACGCAAAAGAAAGAACTGCAAATCTTGGCATGATTGGGGCTATTTTTGGAATTGCCTTTATCACTGGTCCTGCAATTGGAGGCCTTTTATCGAAAATTTCCCTGATGACGCCGTTCTTTATTACTTCTGTCTTGGCGACTATAAACGCTATCAGTGCTTATTTCTTTCTCCCGGAAACGAACTTAAACAGAGATCACTCACGTAAAATTTCTTTCAATCCATTCAAGGATATGACGAGCGCTTTTGCAGATACACGCATCCGTTTACTACTGATTGTCTGGGGAATTTACACATTATGTTTTGGGCTAGTACAATCCGTATTTTCGCTCTATGGGCATTTGGCTTTCGATTTTTCTGCAACTACAAACGGTGTCTTAATGGCCGTATCAGGATTAGTCATTGCATTGAATCAAGGATTTTTGCTAAAAAAAGTTTGGCTAAAATACTTCCCAGAAAAACTACTTTCAATCGGTAGCACAATCGCTCTTGGAATTGCTTATCTTTTCATGGCCGTGCATTCGATATTCTTTCTTGTGATAGGCTTAATTTTGAGTTCTTTCGGGCAATCGCTGACAAGAGTTTTGAATAATAGTGCCGTTTCCCACCTGGCGCCTCCTCATAAAGTTGGCCAAATGATGGGAGTTCTACAGAGTATTATGTTTTTTACGGCAATATTGTCTCCAATACTTGGAGGGATTGCTTTGGAATACAGCTTAATCTTGCCTTGGTTTATTTCGGCAGGGCTAATGCTTGTTGCTTTTGTACTATTGCGAATAGAATATATCCAGCTTAAAAAAGCGCACATAGAAATCTGATAATCTTGTTTATGGCTACTGGCATGACAGAATTAAAAAGTCGTTTGAATCCGTTGTTTATAGAACGGTTGATGCAACAGTTTGACGTGCATACGATTGATCGAATCATCAACGGATTTTCAGCAAACAGACTGCCTATTATTCGCATCAATACGCTCAAAACTGACACTCATGCGGTGATGAGATATCTCAAAGAAATGAATGTGCTTTTTGAAAGAATTCCTTTCTTGAATGATGCCCTGATTATTCGAAACAGAAAAGAAAAATTCTTTGAAGATTTGGATATTTACAAAAATGGCTCGATGTATTTTCAAGGAATTTCTTCGCAATTACCGGCTTTGTTTTTGGCTCCTGCGGCGGGAGAGAAGATTTTGGATATGACGGCCGCTCCTGGCTCAAAGACGGCACAAATGGGCATTATGATGAAAAATGAGGGAGAGATCTTTGCGAACGAAATCGACCTGATTCGTTTTGAAAGATTGAAATATAATCTCGACAAACAAGGCATAAAAATTGCAAAAACAAATCTAGGAGATGGCACAAAATTGGGCGAACAATTCCCAAAGTATTTCGACAAAGTGCTACTTGATGCGCCTTGTTCGGCAGAGGGAAGAATTTCTTTGACCGAGCAAAAAAGTCATAAATTTTGGTCAGAAAAAAACATCACTCAAAATGTAAAAATTCAGAAAAAACTTTTACTATCAGCAGTACAAACTTTGAAATCCGGAGGCATGATGGTCTACTCCACTTGTACACTTGCTCCTGAGGAAAATGAAGCGATGGTGGATTTTGCATTGAAAACTTTTCCGAATGAACTACGTGTTGAAAAAATCGATTTAGATTTCAAATACAAGCTTCCTATCCTAAAAAGCTTTGGCGGAATTTTGTTTGATAATCGCGTGCAGAATACGATAAAGGCGATGCCAAGTGAAATTAGTGAAGGATTTTTCGTGGCGAAGTTTAGGAAAGTTTGACCGATGCTTCCCAATTTACATTATCGACAAGGGGATCTGCATAAACAGCTTTATATCCTTGTGGAATCATATTTTCATCGATGTAGTCTTTGCCCTGTAGATAAGCCAATTGAACGGCTTCGACTGTTGGATCATCCATGTCTGTGATGTGCCAACCTCTTTTTACGAAATTTGCCAGATGTTTTGGATTTACTGAAGCTCCAAACCAGATTGGAGTTTGACCTTCTTGTTTTTCCAACAACGGAGCCAAGAATTTTTTAAGATTTGGATTTATTTTTTTGCCTTTGTATTGTTCTAACGTAGAAGCTTTTGAAAATTCCAACACCGTTCGACCGGCCTTTGTTTTCCCAAGCCTCTCGTATGCTTGTACCCCTACTATTCTGCCATCCATTTCAATAGCAAATACTGTACCTTTCGCCATTCTCTTTGTGTATGAACCTTGATCACCTTTCTCGGCTGATCCACGTCTGCCATACATTCTAAAATGTTCTTCTTCACACATGTCAGGATAGATAGCTTTTAGTTCTGCTTCAGTAATATCTGGCCTTTCAATAAAAGCCTTTTGCCTTTCTTGCTGTTTTCTTGCGGCATCAGGAATGTCTTTGCGTGGTGCTGCGTTCATGTGCGCAAGATTTCTCGCATGCTCATTTAAATCTTGATCAGAAATATCATCTGGATCGAGTCTCAAAATGCGAACACTCTTTCCCTCAATTTCGATACGACCTAATACTTCACTCTTTTTCATAACCATCTCTGATGTGGTCTCTCTAATTTTTCCAATATCCTCAGTGACAATTTCTGCATCCAGGTTTTTTCTAAAATGGACCCTCACCGATTCCGCAATATTTCTCCCCACTCCAATCTGTGCACGAGGATCAGTCTCAACCGACGCTTTAGCTTTTCTTGGTAGCACATATAATTTTTCGCCAAGTTTGTATTTTGCATCACCACCTGGTTCTAAGATTGCACCTGATTCCACTTCAGCCATGATGTCATCCAGCATGTGGACTTCGGTTGTCCTAAAATGATGTGGCCTGTCCTTAGGCAAATATGGCACTGATTCATAGCCATTACTGTCGTACATTGCCATGACGTCCAGTTGTGAGCAAAATGAATCTATCACAGCACTTCTTCCATTAATTTTGCTATATTCTTTTACTAATTCTTCCAAACTTCTTAGCATTATTCCACCAAAGCCTTGTTCTCTAAATTTTGGATTAACATATCGGTGCGAAAGCCTAAATTCATCTCCGTAGTTTCTGATCGCGAATGTGCTTATTTCTTCTTCACCTTTGTATATGCCAATTGAAAAACCTTCATTTATAAAATCTCCATTTGCTGCCCATTTGGCACTTTTTTCTATGTTTAAAACAATTGGAATCGATGGATCCAGAATTTTCTTTGTAATTGGGACATTTTTGGACTTTTGACCTCCATCTATTATTTTTGCACCAGTTGGATCTAAAACAGATTTCTCATCTGAGATTTTCTGAGCAGCTGCCTTTGATTCTGAAAGTAGAGTGCCTTCAAATTGCTTACGATCAGCTAACTCTAGCGTTTCTTTTGGTTCTTTCGTTTGAAGTTGAGGATTTCTCGCTAAGAAATCTTTCACCACATCTTTTGCTTTTGGTCTTGGACTTTGAATCTCAGTCATTTTTGTTTTGGACAAAATCTATTAGGATATTGTACCACAAAAAGACGTAAATGTATATAATTGGTGCTCCATCGTAGAGGACGTTCGGACTTTAAACTTTTTTGACCCTTAGCGCGGCACGGAAAGAACCATAATCATTGAGATGGCGCGCAAGGTTACGGTGAACGCCGTCGTTATTACCATAATTCGCATTGCTGGTATCCTTTCTAGCGACATGATCTGTTTTAAGCCATGTCCAACCCTTTACACTTATCACATTTATCAATTGGCTATGGAGTTCTGGATCGGCTAAATAATTAACAGCTTCTTCTTCTGTAACGCCCATTATGTTTACAATAATACTTACTGCATTACCATTGGGGGTATGACGATATTGCCTAGCCAACTCTTCACCTTCAGGATCGTAAGCAATATTTCTGTGATCTGCAGAAACCT
>CAINDQ010000024.1 GCA_903847465.1 uncultured Candidatus Peregrinibacteria bacterium | reverse complement strand
TTCCAAGTCCCTTTACATATACTTCGTGACTGGGGAGTCCAGGCGGTCGGTGGTGCGACTGAAAACTACACCAAAATTTCGGCTCGGATTAAAAACAAATACAAAAATCTCAGTTTTCAAAATAAAAACTGCAATGATTTTGTCCCCCCACTTCGGTGGGGTTTTTTTTTACATGAGTTTTTTAAGGTTTTTTTGAAGGATTTCTATCAATCTCATTTTTCCAAGCTCGTAATTCTTCCAGTGTTACTGCGGCGCCATCCGGTTTGGTGATGCCAAGTTGTTGTCCTCTGTACTCAAAAGAACAGGAATATTGTGGCACTGTAACTCTATGTGCTAACTGTCTTCTGCCCCTTCTTGAATTGTTGATTTTTGCAGCTAAACTTCTTGCCTCTGAAACTTTACGACCAAGCTCTGCCCAGCCTTGCTGGTCTTGAGCATACTGATCTCCTGGTTTATCATCGTCAAGACTAGCCTCTGGCAAACCAGTTGGAGTTACTCTTCCAGTATAAACAGGGACCACTGGTGTTACCACGGGTGCCTCAACTGGAGCAACTACGGGCGCTATCGAGTCAACAGTTAATGGAGCCTCGGGAATGGCTGGAGTAGCGGGCCGATTTCCCATATCAATCCTCCTTATCCTGCCATGATCTATTTCTAAATCAGGGAATTGACGCTGTATTACGCCCATAACCAACCAAACATCAGCATCCGCAACCATTATGGGGGAGGTGGGTTTATCAAGATTCAACACGCCTAATGCTTGAGAAATTGCGGCGCGAAGATCCTCTCGGCCATCTTCGACGTCGATAACTAAAGATATTCTACTGTCTGGTCCTTTGCTAGCCATGATTTAGTTCCCTCGCGGGCGATCACAATGAATTACAAAAGGTTGCTATTTTGCGCCATTAGCGTCGAGATGTCAATATTTTGTTCTCTCGCACTCGTAACCCTAGAGTGCTAGACAAGACTTTTTGGCAGGAGTATAATTTTGAAGCGATTAAAATTTATTATGAAAGATTTATACGAAATTTTAGGAGTCAAAAAAGACGCTTCAGAAAGCGAAATAAAGACTGCGTACCGAAAACTAGCTTTGCAGTGGCATCCTGACAAACATCAGGGAGAGAAAGAAGTCGAAACTAAATTCAAAGAGATCAATATGGCTTACGAGGTTCTTTCGGATAAGAAAAAACGTCAGCAATACGACACTTTTGGCAGTACGGGCGGGCAAAGCGCCTATGGTGGAGGCGGTGGCCAAGGAGGCGGATTTGGAGGGTTTGATCCGAATGGATTCGATTTTTCAGGATTTGGAGGAAATGGCGCGAGTGGATTTGCGGATATTTTTGAAACTTTCTTTAACGGTGGTGGAAGTGGCAGAGGCCGAAAAAAGAAAACTGGAGCAATTCGCGGGAACGATATTGAAACAAGTATAAAAATTACTTTTGAAGAAGCAGTTTTTGGTTGTGAAAAAGAATTGGAAATTACAAAACCGGATGTTTGTAAAAACTGTAAAGGAAATGGAGTGGAACCTGGAAGTAGCATTGTCACCTGCCCTACATGTAGAGGAACCGGTGAAATTCGAGCAGTAAGAAATACAATTCTCGGACAAATCCAAACTTCCAGCACTTGTGATGACTGCGGAGGCGAAGGAAAGGTTCCAGAAATAAAATGCAAGGTTTGTCATGGCACGACACGCGTACGCACCAAGGAACGCGTCAAAGTGCGTATTCCAGCAGGCATTGATCATGGCTCTACGATCCGCTTAACTGGCAAAGGCGAAGGTGGTGTAAAGAATGGCCCAAGTGGAGATTTGTATATAACGCTGCACGTTGAACCGAGCAAAAAATTCATCAGAGATGGATATGATTTACATAGTGAAATAACAATTCATTTAGTGCAGGCTGTCCTCGGCGCTGAAATCGAAGTTGATACAATTTACGGAAAAGAAAAAATAGAGATTCCAGCGGGCACACAAGACAGCAAAGTATTCAAACTAAAGAATAAAGGTGTCGCCAAAATAAATACAGATAGCAAAGGTGACTATTTAATTAAAATCAGAGTTCAAATTCCGGAAAAACTCTCCTCTGCGGAAAAAGAACTTTATGCAAAAATAGCTCAAGAAGGAAAAATAAACACAAAAAAAGGCGGACTATTTTGGTAATCCGCCTTATAAGATTCTTTTTAAAGAGACTCTTTACTTCGATTAGAAGCGACCGCCACGGTTAAAACCACCGCGTGATCCACCACCATTGCCTCCACCGAAACTTCTAGGTGGACGTTCTTCTAGTGGACGAGCTTCGTTGACAGTCAATGTTCTGCCATCTAACTCTTTGCCATGCCACAATTCGATTGCAGCTAGGGCTTCTTCGTCTGTCGCCATTTCAACGAAACCAAAGCCTTTTGATCTTCCTGACATTCTGTCAGTGATGATTCTTGCTTCAGTAACTGCGCCAGCCTGAGCGAAAGCTTCTTTCAAAGCATCCTCAGTTGTGTTGTAGGATACACCTCCTACATACAATTTCTTTCCCATGTCGTTTGTTTGGTTAAAGATTGGGACCTCCTCTCTACGTGCCTTCAATCTAGACCATAACAATCTTATGAAAGACGAAGTAAACATTGAGACTCAGCTATGTAATCCTACACTTAAACGCTGAGAAGTCAAATGAAAAAGAGGTTTTGACTAGTCGGGAAAAAGATTCCAAGAGTTATTGCAAAAATGAAAGTTGAAAAAAAATCCTACATGTATTAAAGTGTTTATCAGTATTTGTAGTCCTTATTTCCTATGAATATTTCGTTATCTTGGGATCTTTTCGTACTTGTATTTTTCGTGATAATTGTCGCGTATAGTTTTATTATTGGCAGAGATAATACGCTGAAAGTTATTTTAGGAACATACATTGCGGCGCTTGCTTCTGATGCTTTTGGGAATTTCTTTAGTTTGTCTTTTGGAGAATCAACACTGTTTGTAAAATTGCTAAATATTGCGGGTGTGGAGACAGGAAGTGAAGCTGTGGTCTTTGTGAAGGTGCTGATATTTGTAACTTTGGTAATTTTGTTTGCGGTGAGAGGAGCTTTTGAAGTGAATACAACTGAAGATCGTTCTGCGGGAGTGCGAATGATTATTTCACTTGTTTATGCAGTATTAAGTGCAGGATTAATAATCAGTATTATTTTGGTTTTCATGAGTGGGATTTCTTTCGTGGGAGGTGGCGCAAATACTACAACTACTTCGGCTTTGTCTGATTTGTCCAACCAATCTCGTCTGATAAAATCGATGCTGAATTACACCTATTTGTGGTTTTCTCTGCCGGCATTGGCGTTTTTGGTACACAGCCTTTATTCTACCAAAAGAGACGATTAAAGCTGATGATGCAAAATTCTCTTGCACTTAAGCTCTCTCATAAATAGAATGTGGTGGCGTTTTTGAAAACTCGCAGGAAAAAAATATCATGGGTCGGTAGCTCAGTCGGTAGAGCAGTAGCCTTTTAAGCTAATGGTCGCGGGTTCGATTCCCGCCCGACCCACCATGAAGTAGCGAGATTTGCGTTGCGGAGCGCAGGGCGCGCGTATTTAGCGTGCCTACGCTTCGCTGAAAAAGCGTAGAAATTTTGCGACGGCCAGAAGCAAAAAATTTCAAGCTTTTTCAGCAAATCCCTATTGAACGAATGTCGAGAACGTAAAATTGTAAAATTTTCCGATTTTTTTACTTTTTTACAAATTCAATAAGTTAATTAATTTAGAAAAAATTTAAGAAAATTTTATAATCGCCTGCTATTGTCGGGATTGAAGTCGTTGATTATTGTTTTTTGAAGGCGTATGATATGTACAGAATTAAGTACTTAATTACGTACGCACTATGCTTCCAAAAATAATCACAGTCAGCGACTTCAGAAAAAATTTAGCAAAATTTCTAAACATGACAAATGCTAATATGCTCATCGTAAAGGGCAAATCCTCAAATAAAGTCGTAATCGACGAGAAGGAATACGAATATCTTCTCGCTTTGGCAAACCAATTCACTATCGAGGATCCGGAAGGCAAATACAGACCAGAATTTGAAGCGGAAATTTTGAAACGTGCAAAATCCAACAATTTTGCCAAGAATATTTCCAGTCTGAAAGATTTACTTTAAAAGAATGATAAAAATAAATTACCAAGATGGTTTTGTAAAAGAATTCAAAAAACTACCTTTGGAAATAAAACAGAAAGCTTTTGAATTGGAAGGAATTTTCTCAGAAAACCCTTTCCATCCCCTTCTGCATGCCAAAAAGCTGCAAGGCAAGCTGAGCTCATTCTTTTCTTTTCGCATTACTAGAGAATATAGAATCATTTACAGATTCGCATCAAAAGACGAAGTGGATTTCCTAGCCGTGAAGCATCGAAAAGATATCTATAAATAATTTTCCCGCTCCTACTTTTTCTCGTACAAAAACTGTCCAACTCGAACGTATTTTGCCTTTATTGCGCCTGCGTATAGCATGAAATAGAATTCCCATTTTCGGAATTCGCGATCTGACATTTGAATTTTGCCTGAATCTCGAGAAGCAGTTAAATTGTTTTTCCAAGCATGAAGTGTTGGAGGATAATTTGGTGTTAATTCTTCGAAGGTTTCAAATTTGGAATCTTGGATTGGTTCGAAATATCTTTGCATTTCTTTGGTTACGACTTCCGCAGGCGGCAATTCTCCATTCGGAAATATGTGCTTGTCTACCCATGGATTTTGGGCTGGAGAAGAATCAGGAGTGAATAATGTGTGCATTAAAATTCGCCCATCAACTTTCAAACATCCATTCAAAGTTTTCATAAACTCTGGATAATTTTGGCAACCAATATGTTCCAAAACACCAACAGCGCTCACCGCATCAAAACTTCCTTTAAAGCTGTCTGGAAGATCCCTGTAATCGCCTTCGAAAACTTCTATTTCGCCACCGTAAGTTTTTCGAATATGCTCAGCTTGTTGACCAGACAGTGTTACAACCGTCACCTTAACGCCATAGTTTTCCTGCATATATTGCGCCAAACCGCCCCAACCTCCTCCAACATCCAAAACGCGATCTCCAGCCTTTAAATTGAGCTTCTGACAGATGTTATCCATTTTCAATCTCTGAGCTTCGTCGAGATTCTCCGTGCCTTCAAAGCGTGCACAAGTATATTGGTTATATGGATCCAAAAACGCCTGATAAAATTCCACAGGCAAATCGTAATGCTGCTCGACAACCTGTCTAGCGCCTGTTCTATCCTGTAGATTTTTCGTGCGTCTCCTGATCTCTGTTGAAATGCCATAAATAGGGGCGAGTTTCTGATAAACACCAGACTGTAAAATGCGCACTACAACTTCATCAATCGCCGCGCTATCCCATTCGCCATCCATGTAAGAATTCCCCAAGCCCATCGTGCCTTCCATCAACACGTGCCTGTAAAACGCCGGATCATTCACTTTGATATCCGCGGACGGCGATGTACCCATTTTCAGTCCTGCATTCGACAAAACATACCTTAAAGCCATTTCTGCGCCACGATCGATGAGACTTGGATTCTGGGGATGTTTGCCTATTTCTGTAGGACCTTTTATTCCCATAAAATTGGTAATTGGAGGGTGATTATAGATTGGATGCGGTCTGGTTGTAAATAATTCTTGTGATGTGCTAGATTTTACACATGGAAAAAGTTTGTAAACAATGTGGAGTGGAGTTTTTGATTTCGGATGATGATCGCGAATTCATGAAGAAATTTTCTTTCACGATGGCGGAAAAGAAATATGATATTCCGATGCCGAGTTTGTGTTTGGATTGTAGAATGCAACGTCGACAGTCGATTTTGAATCAGCTAACTTTGTTCAAAAGAAAATGCGATGGGACTGGCCAAGAAATTATCACAAATGTTCCACCAGAGAGTCCGCACAAGGTCTATGCCCAAGAATATTGGTACGGAGATAAACATGAAGGACTGGATTATGGCCGTGATTTTGACTTCAATAGGCCATTTTTCGAGCAGTTTGATGAGTTACGAATGGCTGTGCCAATGCCGGCATTATTCACAGATTATTTGCATGATGAAAATTCAGCATATACAAATTGCTCTGGTAAAAATAAAAACTGTTACATGATTTTTGATTCTGATGAGAATTGGAATTGTTATTACAGTTACGGAATGAATAGTTCGAAAGATAGTTTGGATTGTTATCGTGTGCAGAAGGTGGAGCTGTGTTATGAATTAATTGATTCTACCAATTGTTACAAATGTTCGTTTGTTTATAATTCTTCAAATTGTAGCGAATCGATCTTTTTGAATAATTGCACCGGATGCCGAAATTGCGCTTACTGCAGCAATTTGGTAAACAAACAATATTATGTTTTTAATGAACAAGTGGGCAAAGAAAGATACGAAGAAATTATGAAAGGTTTTGGGAGTTATGAATTTTTGCGAGATAAAATTATTCAGTTTGAAAAATATAAACTTGGTTTTCCGCAAAAATATATGCGCGGGATTCAGAATGAAAATGTTGTTGGTAATCATGTCGTACATTCAAAAAATGCATACTACTGTTTTGATTCGATGAATTTGTGGGATTGCCGATATTGTTTCCAATCTTTTATTTCTGCGAAAGACTGCATGGATACACAGGAATCTGGAGGTTGTGAATTGAATTATGAAACCTCAAATAGTGCCTACAACATCTACAATTCCCTCTTCTGTTTTCAATGCATGGATAACTGCAATAACATTCAATACTGCACACATTGTGGAGTTGGAACAAGTAATTGTTTCGGATGCGTGGGATTAAAAAAGAAAAAATATTGTGTGTTCAATAAACAATACTCGAGGGAAGAATACGAGAAATTGGTTGCGCGAATTATTGATCACATGATGAAGACTGGTGAGTATGGAGAGTTCTTTCCGATCAAAGATTCTTCATTCGGATATAATCTAACAGTTGCTCAAGAATACTTTCCGCTGACAAAGGATGAGGCTTTGGAAAAGGGCTGGAAATGGCACGACTTCGACAAAAAAGAGTATCTGCCAGCCACCTCTGTAATGCCAGATAATATCAATGACGTGGGACCAGAAATCACGAAAGAACTTTTTGCGTGTAAATATTGCGGAAGAAATTATAAGATTCTGGAACAAGAATTGAAGCTTTTGAAGATGCTAAATTTGCCACTGCCTCGTCGCTGTTTTTATTGTGAGAATTTGGATCATGTTAAATATCGCACGCCACGAAAACTTTACGATCGAAAATGTGATAAGTGTGGGTTGATGCTTCAAACGGCTTATTCTAAAGACAGACCAGAGATTATCTACTGCGAGAAATGTTATGTGGAGAGTGTGTTTTAGGGGTAGGTTATTGTTTTCTAAATGCTCTTATGTAGGCACTAGATACAACTTCTTTGCTTTCTGCTGGGCTTACTTTGGCCAATCGAGCTTTCAAGTCAGTAATAATTCCCTCTGCTCCACCTGTCTCGACGATTCTAGGCCACGCAGAAGTTGTTCTGAGCCAGCCTGCGATTTCGTCTGCAGTTTTTAATACTACTTCGGAGTATTCGCTAGGAATTTGTACTTCCTCAAATCCTGCTGGAGTGGCTAGTTTCTGGACTCCTGGGTTTGTAGCTGTAGGTATATGTGGAAAAATCTGTTCTTTGAGTAAACTTTCTAACGCTGCTCTGTTATCTTTTAAACTTGGAGCTCTAATTCCAAAAATAGCTAATAGACCTCCTGGTTTAAGCACTCTTCTTGCCTCTCTCAAGAATTCGTCCTGTCTAAACCAATGGAAAGCAGTCCCAACTGTAATTATACTGACCGAAGCATCTCCAAGAAAACGAAGGTCTTCTGCCGCATTAACTCGATACTCTATATTTTCTCCTTGATGAGCATGTTGAATCTGTTCAGCACTTTGATCAATGCCAATAACTTTTTCGAAGCTAGCACTAAGCATAGCTGGTACTTGTCCTGTTCCGGTACCGCAATCGAGGGCCAATGATCTGTCAGGACACAAACCGACTAAATCTTCCATCATTTTTGGTGGATATCCCCATCGATGCTCGGCATAGTCGGGTGATGTTTTTGAAAATCTATCTGTTACTTCTGTCATAATTTCTTATTAAAAAACTCCTTCAAAACTATTATCAGGTTTCCACTCTATTTCGGCTAAAAGTTTTTTCAGCGAATCAAATGGTCCAATCTCCTCCCTCCTCATTTCACGCTTTGGGCTCAACGGAGTAAGATCTTGGTACTCTATAAAAATTGCTTTCCACTTTCCATCATCGAATCTCAAATCCTTTAATCCTTTCACCATCTCTCCCGCGTTATCTATTCCAATATAACAATCGGCGTCCCATTGATGATTTTCAGCAAAGTGGGTATTACTGGCCTTTTTTGCAAAGCGTTTCCTTCCTCTCATAAACGAAACGATTGCGTCGTAAACATTTTCAGGAGATTCCTTTTGAGCCATTTCGTCAGCCAATGCCCATATGGCTTGAGAGTAGCTCTTCTTGAGTTTATTGCTCCTAGCTAAAGCAATCACGACGCCCAAACTTGCTCCACGAAGGCCTGTCAAAAAATCTTCAAATTGCTTACTCTCCCCACTTGAAATTACAGTCTTTAAGTTCGTATCTATTTGTTCAAATTCAACTCTCTCGGCAACCAATCTATCTTCCTCAATATATGATTGAATCTGATACTCTACAGATCTCAAGCAATGTTTAATAACTTCATCCGTAGTTTCATAAGTACTTTTCAGATACCTGCCTCTTCGAGGCAACCTGTGTCGTTGCATCACTCCTTCTGCCCTATAAACACCATCCAAATATTCTTTCATATCGATATTACCTCCTTGTTGTATACGTGGCACTTCCTTTTCATACCACAAAATATCCTCAACAATATATTCACCACGACGCTCAACGATTTTAAGCTCCATAAAAACACCACGTTTTTCAAAAGCTGGACATTTGAAAACCATTGAAAAATTCACACGAGCCGATCTCTCTTTTTCCGTAAAAATGCGCCCACCGAGAGATGCCTCCCATGCATGCATCTCTTCCTTGTTATCGCACGCAAAAATAAATCCTTTCTCCATAAGCTGTCTCGCCAGAATCGCTGTTTCCGGATTGGCTTGATTTAAACGTGCCGTCGTTTCGTCTTCTGGTTCCCTATATTCCTTCTGAGTAGTTTGTCTTAGAACCAAGGCATGCTCTTCCACGGGTGTTTTTCCATTAGGATCAGATGACGGCTCGTCAGCTGGTTTTAGTATGGACATACGGTTCGCTTTTAAATTTATTATTATATAATAACACATAAAAGAGCGCTAAGCAACTCTTGCTTCTTGAGGGTCTTGTGCTTCCAGAACAGCAAAAGATTTTATGATTTTTTTAGGAATATTTTAAGAAAATTTTATACCTGTATGGTTTAATTGCTCAACCATTGTTTTTGATCATTTAATTTGTTATACTTTGTATGCAAATAGTATTACTAAGTAAACTTCTTATGGGCACAATTTCTTTTAAAGCTGAGGATGAGTTTAAGCAAAAACTCGGACTGCTTGCTGAAAAAAAAGGCATTAATACTTCGGCATATATCAAAATGCTTTTGACGAAAGGCATAGGCAACGACCTATCCGAAATAACAGAGAATGGGCTTACCGTAGCCGAAGAACTCGACATTCTTGAATCCGAGAAAAATGACAAAATCAGTGGCCCTTTCAAAAATTCTAAAACTCTTGTAACCGCTTTAAAGAAGTAAAATGGACATATTCTTCACTGATAGATTCAAAAACCGATTCAATAAACTTCCTAAAGATATTCAGGACAAATTTCAAGGCAGGCTTGATCTATTTCTTTCAAATCCAAGATCTGCCTCTATTAAAAATCATCCTCTAAAAGGATATCTGGCTGGCAAAAGAGCTTTTTCGGTCACTGGAAATTATCGCGCAATATACAAAATCTTGAGAGAAAATGCTATTCTTCTCGTAGATATATGAACTCACTCTCAGGTTTATTAGGACTTCTTTAATATGAGTGGTAAATATCTTTTAGGTAGAAGGTTGGTTGTAGGCTAATTCGTAAACGTTGCCAGTTATTCCTAAAAATCCTTTTTGTTCTTGAAGTGTAGGGCGTCTTTTTACTTTGACGCATTGGCTGTAT
This sequence comes from uncultured Candidatus Peregrinibacteria bacterium, assembly GCA_903847465.1. Taxonomy (GTDB): domain Bacteria; phylum Patescibacteriota; class Gracilibacteria; order UBA1369; family LOWO2-01-FULL-3; genus CAINDQ01. Next base: position 12,571 of record CAINDQ010000024.1, on the reverse strand, counting down.
ACACAGCCTGTTTCTAGGAAATGCCTAGCAAATTCTTTTGGGACCTCAATGATTCCCAATTCGTACATTTTTCTTAAAACAGTGCTTGTTTCACGATTATCTTCCGTCATGATCAATCCACCTATTGCTGTCATATTGATCGCATGAAGAAGCCCAAAACCACGCTTGTATGGAGCGTGTTTTGAATTGAGAGGATGATATTGAATAACTCCATGTACGGATATAAAAACATCCACTCTCACATCGTCTGGGTCTGCGTGGTTTGGTTTCAAGTGAGCTATATTTGCTTGAACAACTCGATTTTGCACTTCGGGACGAACGGTAGAAATTGGATGCATAGTTACGCCAAAACTGTTTTTCTCGTCTACATCAGGCAAGCTGCAGATATCCTTAAAAGCTCTCCCTCGGCCACAACCGAAATCCCCAACTTTGAGAGCATTCTTTCTGGTTTGACCCCTATATCTTCTTAGTAATTCTGGCAATTCTTCGTACTTTAAATTCAAATGATTTTCGTAAGATGGAAAATGAGGGTTTTGATTGCTTAATGGTCTATCAACTTTGTACGTTGCTTTGGGACTAAGACCTAACCCATCAAAAAGGGCTGCTTCAACTGCGCTTTTTTTCCCATGAGCACCTAAGTCCCAAACCTTTATTCTTGGAATCTCTGGCGGAGTTTCTTGTCTCGCCATGTCATCCATGATTAATAATTCGGGGTACCTAAATCCATCCACAACATCAAATAATTTTGTAGTTAAGGGAGTAGCCGTACGAGAGGCTTCAATATCTAAAGAATTTTTCAGGACATCCATTTGCGTTCCAATTTAAACAGAGCAACATTTTAACACTTTCCACTAAAAAATCAAGCCCTGTTAAAGTGGCTGACTGATCTCGCAATCTATTTCTTCACCTTCCCTTGATTGGCAACTTTTGCCATGGCGGCTTTGATCATCGCTTTATCTCCAAGGAAGTAATGTCGGATTGGTTTTAGATTCTTATCCAATTCATAAACCAAAGGAATTCCAGTAGGAATATTTAGCTCGACGATGTCCTTACTTGGAATTTTATCGAGATATTTTACGAGAGCGCGAAGACTATTGCCATGAGCCGCAATGATGACGTGCTTGCCCTTTTGAAGCTGTGGAGCAATTTCTTTTTTCCAATATGGGAGGAACCTTTCCACAGTGTCTTTTAGGCATTCTGAAGTAGGCAAATTTTTCTTTGGAACGTCTTTGTAACGAGGATCATTGCCTGGATAACGCTTGTCGGATTTCTTTAAACCCGGAGGACAAATGTCATAACTTCTTCGCCAAATCTTCACTTGTTCTTCGCCGTGCTTCTTGGCAGTTTCTTCTTTATTCAAGCCTTGCAAAGCGCCGTAATGCCTTTCATTTAGTTTCCAAGAATTCACAACCGGAATATACATTTGATCCATTTCTTCGAGCGCAATCCAAAGAGTTTTGATAGCTCTTTTCAAAACAGAAGTATAGGCAACATCGAAAACGAACTTATTTGCTTTCAAAACCTGACCAGCCTTGTGGGCTTCCTTGAGCCCTTTTGCGGACAGATCTACATCGGTCCAGCCAGTGAAACGATTTTCTTTATTCCAAGTGCTTTCACCATGGCGGAGTAATACGAGTTTTATCATAAGTAAATTTTTTAACTATTTAATATAAGACTGGCGTGTCTGAATTTGGGACATTTTTCAATTCGATCGATCCTGTTTTTTTCAAATCAGTCATAAGATTGGCCTGAATAATCTGTTTTGAAATTGTGTAGAAATATTCGCCGATATAAATAATGCGGCTGATATCCTTTTCGCCGTACCAATAATAACCCGATTTATCTTTGATTTCGCTATCTGCATAATGAGAGATCGTGCCACGGAGTTTGAAGCCATTGGCGATGCTGACATCGAAGACGTAAGCGCCTTGGAAGACGTAGTCGCCATAAGTGCTGGCAGAAGTTTCTGGATTGTTTTTGACAGCGTCAGGGATAAGCGCAAGGGTTACTGGGAAAGCCATAATTCCTTTTGCTTTGTCGAACAAGAGAGCTTTGTGATTGTAGAGAAGTTCGCTACTTGTACCACGATCTCCGATGGTCATCTTGTGAAGTTCTTTTGGATTATTTACGTCTGTGACGTCAAACATGGCAATCTTCAATTCTTGATACCAAGCGAAATCCAGATTGCGTGAATTTACTTCCTCTTCGCCGGCATCAGTAGCGTCTTTTCCAAATCCAATAATGTGATTTTCGTCATATGGATGCAGATAATCGCTATATCCTGGAATCTTTAATTTACCTAAAACTTTTGGTAATTTTGGATCGCTGGTGTCGATTACGAATAATGGATCGACTTTTTTGAAGGTGACAATGTAGGCACGATCGCCTGCAAATCTAACAGAATAAATTTCTTCACCTGGAGCCAAACCTGTTAAGGATCCACTCTGTTTCATATTCTCATCCAAAATATATAGATTGTTGGTGGACTTTGTCACAGTGTCCCAAACATTCCCAAGAGTCGTCGCAATTCGGAAATAATTATCATTCTCATCCATGGAGAATTGATTCAAAATCGTGCCTGGAACTTTGCCACTGCCGAGATATTTGATATCGGAAGAAAGGGCAAATTTGTGAACAGTTGTTTCTTCGTCGGAGGCTGGCAGATTATATCTCCAGCTTGAGTCATACTTGGTTTCAGCAACGTAGAGATTTTTTGTTGAGGCGTAAACATTCTCTCCAGAGCCCATAACAACTTGTTTGGAAACGGCGGCGTTTGGATCGGTCGTTGAGATTCCAGCAACCGTCACATAGCCTAAGCTTTCGGTAATTCGTGGGTAATACATAATGTTTGTACAACCAGTTACAGGAGCGACGTCACTGCTTTTTGAGTCGTAAAACATTGGAATTGGTTCGTACCCACTGTACAAATATTTGTCGGTAACAACGTAAACCTTATTGCTTATTTTTCTGGAAGAAAGGTAGTCGCCTTCGAATTCAACATGGCGAGATAATTTTATATTGGTGCGATCGGCAATATCGAAAATGTAAACCTTGGTAACAGAACCATTGTAAGGCATGATCTCAGGGCTTTTTGCGTAAATCCAATAATCAGGAACGTTATAAGCATTTCCAATTACCACGAGAGTTGAGCCATCAACATAAAGCTCTGAAGGATAGAAATTTGTGTCGTCAAAGGTGATGGCGTCTAATTCTGTCATGCTGTTTGGCGGATAAGCTTTGACTATTTTTACAGTTTCTCCACTGACCATATAGATGTACTGGCCATCGTTTTTGATGATGTCGGCTTCATCGACTCCGTCTACTTGGACATTTGTTTTGGAAAATTCATCGGCTGGAGCGGCTCCACCTTCGGCACCTGAGGATTCAGCCGCTTTTTGGGAATCGCCGCTTGTAGAAGTGGTAACAGAAGGAAGAGCTAGCATGTCTTCTGCGTACATATAACGATTTGGCTTAAGAGCCAAATTCCCTTCTACGTAACCTTTCATGTCAGAACAAGAGGCAAATGTTTGGAGTGATTTATTTGGGTTGGAAACTCTTTGAAGTAAACTGTAAGTCAAAGAGGATTGATCTTCGTTTTTGGCAACTATTCTCCAAGCCATTTCGGCCATTTCACCACGAGTTATTTTCTTGGAAAATTCAGTAACTGTTGCTGGAATTGCTTTCTTTTCTTCTAGGGCTGTGACGAATTTTTGATACCAAGTTTCGGTTTTGGTTGGGTCTGTGGAAAGGTCTAAAACGTTCGCTATAATCTTGCTTGCTTCGGTAAAGCTGATTGACTGTTCTGGCTTGAATGAGCCATCTCTATAGCCAGCTATAAATCCTAATTGCTTCGCTTTACAAACGTAAGGCGTATACCATTTCCCGGCCTTTACATCGGTGAAACAATTTTCACCAGTTCCGGTATATCCTTTTGCGGATAATAGAATTTTTAGGAATTCGGCACGATTGATGCTGGCGTTTGGCTTGAAAGTGCCATCGCTGTAGCCATTGATAATTTTTAGATCTTTGAAATAGTTAATTGCTTCTGAATATGGAGTCGAAGAATAAGTGACGTCTGAGAATTCCTGATTGTTTGTAACTAAAGCTGTCGCAGGAACAACAGAGGCAATCAAAGACAGAATGATGCCTGTTGTTAGTAATAAAACTTTGAGGGATTTTAGTTTCATTTTTAGGTTTGTTAAAAATAATACCTAACGAGGATTGTAACGTATTAGAGCTTAAAAGTGTATCAAAAAGCGGTTGACAGGTGGGGGTTTAAGCCGCGATTTTTTTTCTAGATCTGCCTTTGCTAGGAGTTCTTCTTTCCATTATTTTTTCAGCAATAATGACTGCTTTTTTAACATCCTCTCCGGCTATTCTAAAAACTCTATGGTCATCTCCAAGACGTACATAGCCATTGATTATCATAACCTGATAAACCAATTCTTCTTTGCTATTCCAATACTTAATCTTTGAGTACTCCTTCATCTCCGGATCAAATTTTTCAAGATTAACTTTCTTGTAATCATTGCTTTCCATGATCGTATTTATGGCAGCTGAAACTTCCGGAGTTGCCAAAGATGGCTCAAACGGTTTGTTGCCGGCAGTGGGGTCGTATTTGTACATAGGAGTTCTGATATCTATATGTTTTCCATTCCTATCTACCAATTTGACCGCATTGCTTTCATATCTTTCCCAAGTCAGTAAATTGTAGGCTCTAACTTTTTCTGGCAATTCTTTCTGTCCAATAAACCAATCTCCATATCTTTTTTTCAAAGCTTTATAAACAAAAGTTTTATTGCGTTCAAAGCGATTATTGATTCTCTGATCTTTCTTGATAAATTTGACAGCGTCTTCTGCGGCTTTAGCCGGTCCCTCAAATTGTTTGCCAGGAACTGACAATTGGCTATGTAAAACACCCGTAATAACGCCTGCTTTTTTCATGACATTCCCAAATCTTTTTAGGATAGCCCCCATTCCTTTTGGATGGACAAAAGGGTTTCCACAGTAAGTGCTGGCAACCGGATTGTAGATCTTATCGAAAACACTTCTATCCAAAACAGCTTCTTTTTCTGTGCCGGATTCGTCGGTCATTATTACTCCGTACTGATTTTTATGGACATCAAATTTAGTCTTTTGAATTGTCCATTTTTTCCCTTCTTCGTCAGTAAAAGATCTTCCTTCAAACAATTCTTGAACGATGGCGTTTGCGCGGAAAATCATGCCCGGTTTATCTTTGAAAGAAAGAATTGCTTGTTTTACTTTTCCTGATTCTGCAAGTGTAGTCTGCCACCCCAAAAGACTGTCCATCAATTTTCCATGATGCTTCAATATATCGTATTTGTCCGGAATATCCGTGTCTAAGATACTTGCTCTAAGATTTGGCTGATCTCCGCTGGTTCCTTTTTCGCGACGATAACCATTTGCGTAGATCTGACTTAGTAAATTTCCAGGATCTTTTTCCTCCTCGAAAGAAGATCCCTTTGGCGTCGAATAGTTATCGATGTAATAAAACATATTTACTCTGACCGGACGGAGGAAAACATTTGGGTCACAAAGACCGCCGATTGTAGTACGAGGATTGGTGGGATGGTTTTTATTGGTAGTGCTGGCTTTTTTCAATTTATCTCTGAAACGACTTTTCCAGTTACCTGAAATGTCCGACATACGCATGAAATCGCCCTCTTCTGTCCCCATCATGTAGACCTGTCCATCTCCTCCTTCGTACATAGAAAGCATGTCTCCAGCCAACATTTCAATAGATTCCACGTCTGCCGCCTCACCTTCCGACTTGATCGCTTTTTCCACCATTGCAATGATCGTTTCCGATTTTCCGGCGCCACTATCTCCGCCTATCACAAGAGTTTTTCTTAATCCATTTTTGAAGACGATGGTAAAAGCCGATCCGTGCACCGGCATTCCACCGGCTTCTTTTACACATTCATTCGCAACAGTTAAAAGAGGTTTCTTTAAATAACCGCCGTAATCTGCAAGTTGTTCCGCATCCACCCACGACACAGGAATTTGCTTTCCCTCTAAATTTTCTTCCATGTAATAACCTATTTTATAATCATCACCCATTACTTTTCTGGGAATACCCATGAAACTAATGGCATCCGGCTCCAAGGACTCAAGATCGGCGGGAGTTATTTCAAATTGAGGGAAGAGACGCATTTCATCCGCCATATAATGGGAATAAGACCTATTCATTACTAGAAGAGTTTTTGTCGGTCCAATCTGGACCATTTTGCAAACATAATCTTTTGGATTCATTTTTTCCATAAATTTACCTAAGCGTTCTCGGAAATATTCTTTTGGGGGAGCACTTTCACCATCACCATCTCTTTTATAAATTCCATAATCGTGACCAGCAACTCTGGCGGTAGATCCTGTCACCATTTCCGGATTTGGATCGGTAGGGACTGTTTGGCCGGCAAATTCGGCGTTTTCGATGAGGCTACGCATCCAAGGTTGAAGGTTTTTTCCGGCTTTCGCTCCTTTGATGGATTGGTAACCGGCTTGAAATGATGGTTTTACATTCAAAGCGTCGTATTGTTTTTGCGTGAGAAAAACATCGAGAAATTCTTTTGTGAATCTGGAAATATTTACAGATAATCCTTGGATGGCAAGACTCTGCATATCTTGAGGTATTTCTTTGGCAAATCTCATGGCTAAGACTTTGGTCGTATCATCGCTAAACCATATTTTCGCCACTTCTTCCGCTATTTTAGCAAAAACCTTTTTTTCACCTTTTGCGAATTGGTGTGATGCTACTTTTTCTTGAAATCTTTGGGCGCCATAATTGCCTAGGATTTCGCCATCGGACATATTTTGCAATTGAGGCACTTTGTCTTTTACTTTTAAAACATAGAAATCAAAGAGTGTTTTAAATGGCTTGCTGTCTATAAATTCACTCATCTTTTTACAAGCGACTCCTTGGATCGTAACAATGGATGCTGGGGAGTCAGGTTGAATTTTCGAGACATATTTCGAAGCGTCTGAAGATGTCTGAAAAACAAGTGGCGCTTTTCCTTTTTCTTTGTATTTTCCGAAAGAACTTATAAGTTTTTTTAAGGCTTGCATTTGCTCGGGACGACTGATGTCCTTTTCCCCCAAAAGTTGTTTCATGGCGCGCTCACTCGGATCCAGAACTTCCTGCACATCATCTTGTTCTTCATCGTCTTTTTCAGCGTCCTCCGCTTCCAGTTTTGCTTTAATTGATTTAAATCTTCTCCAATAACTTAAAACCATGCCAAGATCTTTTGTCGGAATTATATCCATTAAATCTCCAAGATCACAGCCCCCTTCGAGGTTTTGCTCTTCAGGAATTGGATCCTCACCTGCTTGCTGTTCTTTTCTTGGAACCTTCCCAAGCAATTTTACCAATGTTTTTAATTCGTCCTGGGGACCTACTTCATTTAAAAGTTGGCTAAAATATACCAATTTTTGTTTATCTTGGATTGTGTCGACAAGATTCGTCTCACCTCCCGGGAACAATATTTTCAGAGCATTATGCGATGAGTCTGGATCATGATTTTTATTCAATTCCGCTCTTTTCGCCTTAAATTTTTCCCAATACTGTAAAATCAATCTCAAATCTGTTTCAAAAACCATCCCCTGAAGTTCGTAACTTTCAGGCGTTCCATCCAACATTCCACCAAAACTAAATCTTACTTCTCCTTCTCCCACACTTACACCATCAATCTTTCTGGCTTTGGTAATAGCGTTGCAAAACTGAGTTAATCCTTTATCTTTGCCGGTTTCATCTAACTTCAAGCACAAATAAAATGGGCCATGCGGCTCAATATATTTAGACTCAAGCCCAGGGAATTCTTTAGATAATCTTTTGACAGCTTTTTTACCCGATTTCATTCTTTCTTCTGTGTCTTTGGCTGTTTGTTTGTCCAGACGAATGGTTTTTAAGTCCGAAACCAGATGATTAAAATATTGTCTGGCCACGACTGCAAATTCTATTCGGTTAGGCGTACGGATTGACAATCGATCAAGCTCATTTCTGGCTTTCAGAAGCTTGAAATAAAGAGCGCTTTGAAAATTTTCGGAGGTTATTTCTTTCTGCATACCTCCTAATAATTCGTCGACTTCTCTTACCGGATTTCTGGCAGGATCATCCATTGTTTCCTCAAGCACTTTGCAAACATCTTTCACCGCTATTCCGGCTTTTAAAGTCTCTATATCCATGTACAAAGAAAGGGTATTTATTCCATCCATTTCGCTTCTGATGAAGTCTTCGAAAGTCATTGACTGCGTAATTTTATTTTGGTGTTCATCTTCTGAAATAATGGAATGAGCCGTTGTATCGTTGGTTAAAACATTCCCGGTTCTTCTTCCCGCCCCCATTCCCCATTTGGTTGAAGGCAAGGAGCCGTAAATCGTAACCGGATTTGGAAACATAGGTTTATTTAGTTCATAAAAAGCAGAAAAGGAATCGTCCCCTTCCATATCTTTTGTTTCTTTATCAACCAGCTTTAGATAAGCCTCGTCTGCCAAAATAGGAAGTCCGTATTTGGAAGCAATTCCAAGAAGTTTGATTTTTGTTTCTCTGTCTGCGACGCTGGAAGTCGGGTTGTGCGGATCATTAAAAACAAGCAGAATGCTTGAACAAAACAGCTCAAATAACTCAGGGAAACCTTCCAAAGATTCTCTCATTTCTTCAAGATTTTTTTCCAGAGAGCCGAGAATAAGTCCACCATCCTTGTTCATATCAATATTGATGTAATTTTTGGATGGGAAATCATCTTCCACCAAAACGTCACCAAATGACCAACCTAAAGCCGCCATAACCAGATGAGGCTCAAAAGCTCCGTCCTGTTCTATATTATTAAGCATTATTTCCACAACTCTTGAGGTTTTTTCTTCGAAAGAGCGGCGAACCTTTGATGCTCCCTTTTGAATAGGCTCTGCCAAGATCTCGTTAACAAATCTTCTTACTTGACCTTCCCAAGCAAAAAATTTCTTTTGCATAGATTTAAATGGGCCTCTGTCAAAAAATTTAAGAGCGGCAGAGAAATCAGCTTTTTTCAAAATCTTTGATAGTTCTGTTCTCAAAATTCCCGGAACATTCTTCCCAAGAATATGATCAAGAGAACCAAGGAGAGTATCTCTCACTATGGATTCTACGTCGCGCGATCCTTTATAAACGGCTTGTCTGATCCGTTCGCGAATTCCCTCTAAATCGGCGGATTGTTTAAATTCACTATAATCCCTGATTGCCTGATCGGGCCCAGCCAAGGATTCTTCCGCTCTTTCCGCCGCATCAAATTCTGTTTCTGTTGTGCCCTCGGGAATACCATGTGCTCTTTTCGAGGTTTCCAGTTTTATTCTAGCGGTTGGATTATCCGGATTCAAATATTTTTCTCTAAAGTCGGAAACTCTTTGTCTGTGTTTTCCCAAATGATATTTGCCAATCAATCCCAATTGTCTGCGACCACCTCCCTGTGGAACACAAATACAACGATAATTCTTCTCGCCCAACTCTTTGAAAAAATAGTTCATCTCCAATTGCTCTTCTTCGAACATCATTTCTTCCTGCATTATTCGTAAAGCTTCCGGCCCCTTGCTTTGGATCTTTTCTATAAAAGTCAGAAAACGCTGAAATCTTTTTAGGGTCACATAGTCCTTTTGATCACTCACGAGCCATTCTTTTTTTCTCACATCGTCATATCCTTCTTTTAAGACTCCTTGATTTTCAAAGTCGGCGATTTTTTCGGCAACTTTTGCTTTCAGTCCGCCAATTTCTCGATCGGAAAATCCTTCCAAGATAGCTCTCAAATTCAATTGAGTATTAGCGGGCATTCCGGAATCTTTAACATGATGTTTGCCCAATTCTTCGGTAATATCCGGAATAAAAGAATAAACCATTGTCGATGTTGCCTGAGAAGAAGTGTTTGAATTTTCCACAAAAACCAATCTTCCGATCACTCCCTGCCATTTTTCTCTTAGGAGATCGGAAGTAAAAACGTTATATGGAGCTGAGGAAATTTTTGCTATAAAAAAATGAGTTCTTTTTTCCTCCATCTGTTTTAGCAGGGCGGCGACTTCGGCTGGATTTTTCAAGTCGACCTCGACTTCAGTCAAAGGAACACTGCCTTCCTCCGGAGAAGCATGCCCGTTTTTGTGCTTGCTGAAGAGACGTTCTCGGATCAGTCTGGTAGCTGTTTTTGCACTGCCGGTCACTACTGTTTTAGTAAATCCTTTCATCCCTTCCATATTAGGAAAGTCACGAGACTCTTTTTCGTGTTCCTTTTTCTCGTCAGCAGTTGTGTAGTGAGTACTCTGTGTAACCATACGATCAACATTCTTCATAAAACGATCAAAGACATCCACTTCCACTCCTAGTAAATTTCTAAATCCATAAACATCACCAAGTTGTCCTCCAAATAAAATTCTTTCAATCGTTTCAATTCCTTTTTTTGTAACAGGAGGCGTCCCAATAGAAAAATCGAATCGGGTCAAAAATTTGGCAAGCTCTCGAGTAATTAGGATTTCACCGCCATCCGGAAGGGACAATTTACTGCCCACGGCTTTACCGATCATCTTCTTGAAAATGTTGGCATTGGCAACAGTCTGAAAAACTTTTGATTCTTCTACTGGAGCAATGATCTGTTTCACCCAATCAAAAGCCATTTCACTCAAAAGCCTTTCACACTCATCAAGTTCAGTTTTGATTTCTTCGACTGATCGCTTGCGTCTCCCCTCCCAAACACTCAAATTCATAATTCTGGCAACGGCAGGCCACATCGGAGTTGCAATTATATCTTCCGTCAAAGGTGCAACTTTTTCTTGTAACTTTTGGATTCTTTTCTCCGCACCTAGATATCTTTCATCTTCCGGAGCACCGTCTGTTGTAAAAGACGCCTGGGCGTCAGCTAATCCCGACATAGTGTGGGGGGTTTACTTATTTAATGATTTGTAATAATTTTCGACGTCTCCTTTGAAGACCTCGAGCCCTTCATCTTCGAGATAATCAAGAAGCTCATAGTAGAGCTGTTCTGGGTCGTGATGTTTCTCGAAAATATGATAAATGGACATTTTGATTTGTAATTCTTCCAGGCTGTTTTTCTTTAATGATGGGAGTTTTTCCCTAAGCATTGCGTTTACTTGGGCCAAAAACTCTTCCACTTTTGTGAACTGTTCCATGATGGTTGGTAAATAATTTCTTCCTAAAATTTCTTCCTCAAAAATGGACCTAATCATATCTTAGTAAAAAATATAGGCAAAAAATAAGAAGCCGATGTGTCTAGAGGGCTGGTTTGAGAGTTTCCTGTGGGAAAAGTGGGGAGTCGGAGAAGTCGATGGAGAGTTTGTCTGAAGTTTGGCCAGAGTCCCCAAAAAGTATTTTAAAGACTCAGTTCGCCAGCAATATCTTTTTCGATGATGTCTTTTATCTCGGAAACTTTGCGAGTCTGGGCAAGTGTCCACATCAATTTCGCAATAGTGGCCTCCGTGGTCATGTCGTGAGAAGAAATCGCTCCTGCTTTCAAAGCGTTAAATCCACCTTCATAAGCATGCAAATTGGTAATGCCTTTTTCCATCTGAGTCGCTATCACTACAGGAATATGGTGATCGATGGCGTTTTCTATTTGAGCAACGAGAGAATTTTCAATAAATGGAATATTGCCCGGACCAAAGCCTTCGATGATTATGCCATGAGCATCTCTTTCGATCGCTCTTTCGATGATGTATGGATCAAATCCTGGGAATAATTTTAGGACAGAAATCTTTTGATCGAAATTCGGTTTGAATTTTAGTACTCTCTTGCGGCGTTTTTTTCTCCACTCAAAAAGCGCTGTAGGACGCCCTAATTCTCCAAGATATGGATAATTTGGAGAATGGAAAACGTCGACGAATGATTCATGATGTTTCTTTGCACGATTGCCTCTGAGAATTTTATTGGCAAAAACAATACAGACTTCGGCGATGTCGAGAGTTGCAGTTAGACAGGCGTAAATCAGATTATTTCGACCGTCGGCACCGATTTCTGAAAGAGGAATAAGGGAACCTGTGAACACAACCGGCTTACTGAGATTTTGAAGGGCAAAGGAAAGTGCACTCGCGGTATAAGCCATCGTATCTGTGCCTTGCACAACCACAAATCCGTCATATTTATCGTAATGAGTGTGAATACTTTTGGCGATCTCCGTCCAATGTGAAGGATTCATATTTGAACTATCGATGTTCACAACCATCTTCAAATCGAGCTGAACAAACTTCTGAATATCCGGAATTTCGCGAATAATTTCGGAAGCTTCTGTGGCTGGTTGCAAGACTCCGGTCTTTGGATTCTTGACCATTCCGATTGTTCCTCCTGCAAAGAGAATGCAGATTTTTGGACGAGCCATAGGGAAAATTTAAGTGCGCTGGTATTTTAGCCTGAAACTAAAATATGGCAAGGGAATGCGATGGATTTTAAGAATTTTTTAAGAATATTTAATAAAAATTTTAATTCTGTTTGATATGGTGGTCATGCTTTTTACGCGTAAAAAAGTATTAATATATTTTTAATTTTAACATAACACGGTGCATTATTTGTTATAAAATGTATAAGAGATGA
>CAINDQ010000023.1 GCA_903847465.1 uncultured Candidatus Peregrinibacteria bacterium | reverse complement strand
TGCCATCAGGGAGCGTATGATCAACTATTTGCGGATTAAAAACTCCACCGCTCTTCACAAAATTCTCAGCAATGTTTTGTAAAATAGCTTCTTCGTCTTGCGGATTATCCAATTCAATTAATATTTTATAAATATTTTTACCCTCTACTTGCTCTACAGCTAAAGCAAATTCGTTTTTGAACAAAGGTAAAATATCTTGTCTGAAATTTATGTCTGAGCCGAAATATTCCTGAACATAATTCTGAACAAGGGCGGTAATAAAAGAATTCATCTCTGTATTCCCACTGGCGAAAACATCAACAATTCTCTTCATTTGATATTCCAAATTTTTGCCTCCCCAGAAAGCCAGAGTGTCTGTTGAAACAAAATCCATCAACCTAGCTTGGTATTTTTCTTTGAATGTAATGAACTGACTGTCTGCCATTTTCTTCGCATCCAGACTCAAGAAACTCTGTATAGCGAGATTGTCATTTAAAGCAATGAGCGCAAATCCTTCGGCTTTAAAAATCTTGAAGAATGGAGTCAAAACTTCAATCGACATATTTTGCTCACTAATAATTGGGAAATATTTGATAAATCCGTTATTGATTTTTTCAAAATCCAAATAGAGGAAAGCAACTTTATTCACTGGCAGATTGTCGTCAATCCTTCGATATTTCTCGGAATTATAGAGAGATGGCATACCGTCTTTTGCTCCATCTATAAGCTCATAAATCCCGTTTTCATTTGGTGAAATAAAAACATAATTATCAATAAATGTGACGTAGGCCGCCGGATTAATTGTGTAAACCGCGTAACCGCTATAAACAACTTTTTTATTTTTCTCGAAGAATTTCAAAGCACTTCCATCATCGCTAACTTCGGCAAAATATAATTCATAGACAGATCCTTTTTCTTTTCTGGAATCCATAAAGGCCATGCCTATAGAACGGCCTAGCCAAGGCTTTAAGTCCTGTTCGTAATCAACTAAAAACTTTGTTTCGACATATTTTAATAGAGTGACCGTCGAATATTCCGGATAGTTTTTCAAGAGATCCATCGTCTTGATCACCTGACTATGTTCAAAATTTGTATTGATTTCCAAAACCGCAATCACACTATCAGCCGGCAATATTTTGGCTATTGGCTGAGGTTTGAAAGCTTTATTGAAAAGCAAAAAACCGACAGTTACGAGTAAAGTCAGCATGATTAAAGTCAACATCCCTCCAAAAATTGTCTGTTTATTAACATATTTTTTGGTGTGTTCTTTGACTTTGGAAAGGGCTTTGATGGCTTTCAACGCCTTCTTGGAATCTTTTTTTGGCTTAACTGTAGGAACTACACGACTAAGTTTCTTGGCGTTGGACTTTTTCCCCATAGGAATTTTTTAATGAGTTTTCCGTGGTGATGCTTTTTTTAATATTGGCATATATTACTTGTAAATTAAAGGGATTTTTCGTAGAATTAGGCAGCTATTTGTTTAAAAAATGTCATGAAAGCAAACGAACTACGAAGAAAATTTATAGATTTTTTCGTCCGAAATTATAATCACAAAGAAATAAAAGGCTCTTCTCTGATTCCTGAAAATGATCCGACTGTGCTTTTTACAACTGCGGGCATGCATCCCCTTGTTCCATTTTTGATGGGAGCACCTCATCCATCCGGCAAGAGACTTGTGGATGTTCAAAAATGTATAAGAACAGATGATATTGATGAAGTTGGCGATGCTTGTCATCTTACTTTTTTTGAAATGTTGGGAAACTGGTCACTCGGTGATTATTTCAAAGAAGGAGCTATTCAGATGAGTTATGAATTTTTGACTGACAAAGAAAATGGCTTGGGGTTGCCAAAATCTATGCTCGCTGTTTCTTGTTTTGCGGGCGATGAAAATGCACCGCGTGACAATGAAGCCTACGAAGTTTGGAAAAAATTAGGAATTGAAGATGGCCGAATTGCTTTCTTGCCAAAGAAAAATAATTGGTGGGGACCAGCGGGTCAAACTGGGCCATGTGGTCCGGATACAGAGATGTTTTATTGGACTGGTAGCGGATCTGCACCTGAAAAATTCGATTCAGAAGATCCTTTGTGGGTGGAAATTTGGAATGATGTTTTCATGCAATATAATAAAACTGCAGAAGGAAAGTACGAGCCGCTGAAGCAAACGAATGTGGATACGGGAATGGGTTTCGAGAGAGTTTTGACCGTGCTTAATGGCGCTGCTTCACCTTTTGAGACGGAATTGTTTGAAGAGGCAATGAAAGAAATTAATACTTTAAAAAAGAGTTCGAATATTGTTTACGAGAGCATTATTGCCGATCATTTGCGCGCAGCGACATTTATGCTTGGTGACGAAAAGGGCATCACTCCATCAAATACTGACCAAGGTTATATTTTGCGCAGACTGATTCGCAGAGCGATTCGTTACGGAAAAAAACTTGGAATAGAGGAAAATTTTATCGTAAAAATTGCTGATATATATATAAAAACTTATGGAGATTTTTATACCGATCTCGAAAAAAATAAATCAAAAATACTTGAAGAGTTGGATCAAGAAGAGCAGAAATTTAGTCAGACCATAAACAAAGGTTTGGTTATTTTATCAAAGCAATTGGAACGCATGGATGTAGATGAATCAGAGCGAAATCCGCAATATTTTGAAGAGAATTTCTTCTTTGAAATGTTTGCCACCTATGGATTTCCACTTGAATTAACCATGGAGGAATTGCAGGAAAAAGGCTGGATTAGAAGCCAAAAAGACAAAGAATATATTATTGAAAAATTCAACAACCATTTCATAAAACATCAAGAATTATCGAAAGCTGGAGCGGAAAAAAAGTTCTCTGGAGGACTCGCCGATCACAGCGAAGAAGTTAGTAAATTACATACAGCTACCCATCTACTTCACGCAGCGCTACGCCAAGTTTTGGGCACACATGTCGAACAAAGAGGTTCAAATATTACTGCTGAAAGATTACGTTTTGACTTCAGTCATGCTGAAAAAATGACACCTGAACAGATCAAAAAAGTGGAAGAAATTGTGAACGAAGAAATTAAAAAAGCATTACCGATAACTTGTGATGAAATGTCGGTGGATGAGGCAAAAGCAAAGGGCGCGATGGGCTTATTTGAGTCAAAATACGGCGAAAAAGTGAAAGTATATACAATGGGCGATCCGGTAAACAATACCGTATTTAGCATGGAAATTTGTGGTGGTCCTCATGCTGAAAATACTGCTGATTTAAAAAGCTTCAAAATATTAAAAGAAGAAAGTTCTTCAAGTGGAGTAAGAAGAATTAAAGCGGTTATTGGGCAGTAATGCGGGTCCTGCCAGTCATGCGCTAAATCTTCTCCCCTTCCAAAACCCACTTATCTGCCTTGAGAATTTTTACCGTAACTATTTGGCCGATGAGAGACTTTTTGCCTTTGAATTGAACTTCTTTGGAGTGTTCGCTGTGGCCGTGTAGAAGCCCTTTTTCCTCGAATTCGACCAATACATCCAATGTTTTTCCGACGAATTTTTCCAGTTTTTTGGCGACGATCGTCTTCAATAATTCGTTAATCAAATGCCATCTTTCTCTCTTCACTTTTTTTGGCACATCATCTTTGAGATTCTTGGAAGCGAAAGTTCCTTTTCTTTCTGAATATTGAGCAAAATAGGCAAAATCAAACTCCTCTTTCTTGAATAAATCGTAGGTTGCTTGGAATTCCTCTTCTGTTTCACCGGAAAAGCCCACAATAAAATCTGTGGAAATGGCTATTCCAGGCACCGTCTTCCTCAACTTTTTGATGATCGTAAGAAATTTCTCGCAAGTATATGGACGATTCATGCGCTTGAGAGTGTCGTTGTGGCCTGCCTGCACGGGAAGATGAATATATGGCATCAATGTCTTTAATTTGCCAATCGCCTTTATCAGGTCGTCAGAAATGTCTTTGGGGTGAGAAGAAGTAAATCTCAACCTGCGTAGACCTTTGGAGTATAGTTTATCGATCTGTTCGAGCAATGACACAAATGGTGTTTTGCCCTTTGGAAGGTGCTTGAAAGTACCTTCCTGTTTATCAAAAGTACTCAAACCATATGAGTCTACCGTCTGTCCAAGTAAAGTGATTTCCAAGCCTCCTTGTTTCACGAATTCTTCGCATTCTTCAAGAATATCCGCCATCGGCCTGCTCTTTTCCCTGCCACGACTAAACGGCACAATGCAGTATGTGCAGAATTTATCGCAGCCCGTCGAGATTGGGATGAAGGCCTGCGATTTTGAAGTGTAATTTGGAGTGATATTGAAATAATCTTCAAGAGTTTCTTCTTCGATTTTTGGAAGTTTTATTTTTGGGTTTAGTTCTTTGATTAAGTCTGCAAGTTTTGGCAATTCTTCTATTCGTAACGCAATGTCTATTTCTTTTGTTCTGTTGAATAATTTGTCTCTAGTCTCGGAATAACGAGAGCTCGATTTTCGCACCATGCATCCGGTTATTACCACGATTAAGTTCTTGTTTTTCTTTCTAAGTTTGATCATGTCGATCATTTTTCCAATCACTCTTTGCTCGCCTTTTTGACGAATACTGCAGGTATTGAAAATAATCATGTCTGCATCTTTTTCGGCTTTTGCCTGCTTGAATCCGAGCGCTTCCAAATACGTCTGCATACGTTCCGTATCGGAATAATTCATCTGACAACCGTAGGTGAAGATCAGGTATTTCAATCTAATTGATGATTATGTACGAAGTAAAAATCCCGGCAATAACCGTGGCCAATAAAAGAAGAAGCGTAATCGCCCACACAATTCCCCACATTATTTTATTCTTCAAAAAAGCCTGAAGTCGACCTGTTGTAACATCTCCATAATCAACCAATAAAGTAATTATTCCTATCGCTATGAAGAAAAATCCGGCAAACATCAGAACCAAGCCTTGGTTATATCTCAAATGCAAAGTGACTAGGAATAGGCCTACCGCAAGGACTGATAATTGAAGAAATGCTTTCATGGGAAAATGATTTATGGTGCACCCAGCGGGAATCGAACCTGCATTTAGGCGTTAGGAGTGCCTTGTTCTATCCATTGAACTATGGGTGCGTAATATTTCTAAGACTTCTTCAAAATTACATACATTCTCTTGTCTTCAGGCAATTCGGACTTTGATTTCACGGAGAATTTCTCCAATTCTTGAACCTGATCCGCTCCCAATTCTTTCAACAAAGAGGTGTGATCTCCTTTGCCCATAAGCATTAAAACTCTTGGGTCAATTGCCTCCAAAATCTCCATAGCCTTTTTATTGTCTAGATTTTCGCCTTCTCCTGCCGCCATCATAAGCACGTCCACATCACCAATTTCTTTCACCATATCACTCGTCAAGGTGTGACCAAGTTCTCCAAGATGACAAACCTTAATTCCACCGATTTCAAATCTAAAAATAAGAGTGGCTTCTGATTTTTTGCCTTCTGTCTCTTCATTTTTCTTGCTTTGTTTCCAAGCTTGAAAGCCAATAACAGGCACATCTTTCATTTCATATTCTCCTGGCCAATCAAAAACTTGAGTTGCTCCCTCCACCTTAGCGGTTTTTTCGCCTAGGCTTGTGAGCACTAAATCTCCTTTTAACGGACCTGCTTTTTCGTCAGGATTAACGACGACAGAAACTCCCTTTTCCCTGCATGCATAACAGGTATTTCCATGCCAAGTGATATCCATAAATTTGGGCTTAAATGATTTGTGCCAGAAGCATACTAGACTTGTAAGAGTTATGCAATATTTGCTAGTATGGCAATTGAAAAATTTAACCTTTAGATATGTCAAAAATCACAAAAATTCATGCACGAGAAGTGCTGGATTCCAGAGGAAATCCTACGGTTGAGGTGGAGGTATTTACGGAAAAGGGTCGTGGCTCGGCAATTGTGCCAAGTGGCGCTTCTACGGGTATCCATGAGGCAGTGGAATTAAGAGATGGGTACAAGAAAAGATATCTGGGAAAAGGCGTTTTGAAGGCTTGTGAGAATGTGAATACAGTTTTGAATGGGGCTCTTGTCGGGATGGATACTGATGATCAGAAAGCGCTGGATGCTAAGATGATCGAGCTGGATGGGACCGAGAATAAGGGAAAATTGGGGGCGAATGCGATTTTGGGAATTTCTATGGCGGCGGCTCGTGCGAGCGCAAACGAGAGAGGATTATTTTTGTTCGAATATATGAACAAGGATGCTCATCTTTTGCCGGTGCCGATGATGAATATCATGAATGGCGGACAACATGCGGACAGCGGATTGGATATTCAGGAATTCATGATTTTGCCTGTGGGAGCGCCGAATTTCAGGGAAGCTTTGAGAATGGGAGCGGAAATTTTTCACACTTTGAAAGATATTTTGAAGAAAAATGGGCTGTCTACTTCCGTAGGAGATGAAGGCGGATTTGCGCCAAATTTACCGAATAATGAGGCGGCTTTGGACTATATTACTCAGGCGATTACGGGTGCGGGATACAAACTTTGGAAAGATGTGATGATCGGATTGGACGCTGCGGCAAGCGAATTTCACGATGATGCGACTGGAAATTACAATATCAAAGTAAATGGAAAACCAGAATCCCTGACAAGTAGCGAATTGGTGAATTATTATGATGTTTTGTTGCGAAAATATCCGATTATTACGATCGAAGATGGGTTTGCGGAAGATGATTGGGAGGGCTGGAAGAAGCTAACGGCTGGAGTTGGAAAAACGATTCAGATTGTGGGAGATGATTTGTTGGTGACGAACGTAAAACGTCTAGAGAAAGGCATTGCCGAGCATGCGGCGAATTCTATTCTGATTAAATTAAATCAAATTGGAACTATTTCTGAAACCATTTCCGCAATCGAAATGGCGAAAGCAGCTAACTGGACCGCAATCGTTTCTCACCGAAGTGGAGAGACAGAAGACACGACTATTGCGGACTTTGTGGTAGCGATGGGAACTGGTCAAATCAAGACAGGTTCTGCTTCTAGAACTGACCGAATCTGTAAATATAATCAGTTGATGAGAATCGAAGAACATCTTGGGGAGAAAGCTCAGTATCTTGGTGGAAAAGCTTTTTATAATCTGGAAGAAGGCTACAAAGAAATGCATAAAGAATTACTAAACTAAGAATATGATAAATATTTTCAAAAGCGCGACGGCGTATAAATTGTTGCCAAAAAGGGAGGTGAATTCGCATAAAGGCGAGAATGGAAAAGTGATGATTGTGGGTGGCAGTTTGGATTACTTTGGAGCGCCGATTTTGGCTGGCCTTGGGGCTTTGTACAGCGGAGCAGATTTAGTGTATTTGTATGTGCCGGAGTGTAATTTTGAGGTAACGAGAGGGATGTATCCGGATTTTATTGTGAAAAAATTTAAGGGTGAATTTTTGACAAAAGAGAGCGCTCTCGAAATCGTGGAATTTGGAAAAAACATGGATAGTATTTTGATGGGACCAGGCCTTTCGAATCATGAAAAAACAGTGGAAGCGGTCGTAGAAATTATAAATAATCTACATGTGCCGACTGTTTTGGATGCAGATGCGATTACGGCTTTGAAAAAAATGGAGAAGTTTCCAATGGATCAACAAATGGTGATTACTCCACATGCAAATGAGTTCGAAAATTTGGTAGATCGGGATATTATCGTAAAAGAAGAAGATCCAAAATCTGTGATTCTGCTGAGGTCAATTGCGATGGACCTACACATCAATGTTTTGTTAAAAGGACATATCGATTATGTTTCTTCTGAGGAAGGTGTGGTCGATAAAAATCTTACTGGAAATGCGGGAATGACGGTTGGAGGGAGTGGAGATGTGTTGGCGGGAGTCGTTGCGAGCTTCTTGGCGCAGAAAATGGAAGGATTTGATGCAGCAAGATGCGCGGCTTTCTTCTGCGGAAAAGCTGGCGACCTTTTATTCAAACAAAAAGGCTTCTATTACTCAGCGAGTGATATAGCGATGTCGCTACCGTATGCGTTGAAGTAGGGAGAGGCTAGGATAATTTTTATTGCAAACGGCGTTGCTGTTCGGCGCGGCTAACATGTACGCCTTGCCGAAAAGCTCGCCATACATGATGGCTCGCTGGCAACACAATGTTTGCCTAAAAATCATCCTAGCCTCTCCCTAAAATACTACGCCTCTAAAGATTTCCTACTCCTAAACCATCTCGACATTTCGCTCGCCGAAATGCGTTTGTTTTTCAGGATTATTTTGCGTTTTTTGCGGATAGCAGGAAGCTTTTTGAGATATTGCCAGTAACTTTTCCAAAGACTTGGTTCGGCAACAGTGATGTAAATCGGAGTCAAAATTCTGACTGCCATATTGTGGCCGAAATCACTAAAGAAATTGCTCCAAAGTTCGTTTTTTTGAATCATTAAAAGATGATTTCTGAAAGACATCTGTCTTTGCATTTTGCTGATGTGCTTCCTGTTTTTCAAGAATTCACTCGTGCTAAATCTCTTGTGTGAGCCAGCTTCTCTACTGTGATAAGCAACGGCTTCCGGAAGATAAAAATTCTTCCATCCATACAACAAAAATCTCCATGATAAATCGGCATCTTCTTTGTAATGGAAAAAGTCTTCATCGAAATATTCATCCAAAACTTTGACATCTTCGAGGGCCTCCGTGCGATACACAGGACAAATATAAGAAACTCCAAAAACTTCTTTCTCATTATTAAATCTTCCATCATCAATCCGGCCCTGCCCAATATCTACAATTCGTCGATGTTTCAGCGCAAAAAGGCCTGCGGAATCAATAATATCAGTAGGCTTTAGGTTGTTGAAATCGTATAAATAAACCTTCCCCATAATAGAAGCAATTTTCGGATTTCTATTCATTTTCGCGATCAATTTCTCAAAATAATCAGGCGACAAAACAACGTCCGGACTGACAAATGCTATATATTTCGCACCGCGACTAATGGCTATCCTGATGCCCTGATTCGCAGCTTTGGCAAATCCACGATTATCCGTATTGGCGATCATGGTTACCTGATGAGTTCCGTCGTAAGCGTTATGCATCCACTCAACACCTTCCCTGTCAGGAGAGGCGTTATCAATGAAAATAATTTCCATATTTTTCTGCCTCTGCTCAGTTAAAGCTGGCATGCAGATCTTTAGATTTGCGGCTGTATTGTGATGAATAACGATCACAACCAGCTTCTTTGTGGAGAGCTCTTGAGGGATTTCTTGGGGAGCCTCTTTGGCAATTTCCTGGGGGATTTCCTGAGTGACTTCAGGCTCTCTATCCACAATTTTTGCAGATAATTTGCCTGGCATTCTCTTCACCACTTTCCCCGTTACTTTCAATCCCTTTTTCGTTGTTTTACGTGTAACCATAATGTATATTTGAGCGTGCGTGCATTTTAATTAAAAACTACATTTATGTCCACCTATCTTTTCACTTCGGAGTCCGTTACAGAAGGCCATCCGGATAAAATTGCTGACCAAATTTCTGATGGAGTTTTGGATGATTTACTTCGTCAAGATCCGAATAGTCATGTGGCTTGTGAGACTTTGGTTTCTACAGGAATCGTGTTTATCGCCGGAGAAATCCGCACAAATGGCTACGCTGATTTGCAAAAAATCGCTAGAAATATCATCAAAGATATTGGTTATACAGATGCTAATTATGGCTTTGACTACAAGGCTTGTAGCGTTCTTGTGGCGATCGATGAGCAGAGTCCGGATATCTCTATGGGAGTAGATCCAGGAGGTGCGGGCGATCAGGGAATGATGTTTGGTTTTGCTTGTAATGAGACGCCTGAGCTGATGCCTATGCCAATTATGTTGGCTCATAAACTGGTGAGAAAGTTAGCAGAAGTACGAAAAGCTGGAGTTCTAAAATACCTAAGACCTGATGGAAAAAGTCAGGTGACTGTGGAATATGATGGATTTAAACCAGTGCGTGTTCATACCGTGGTCGTTTCGACACAACATGGCCCGGAAGCTGAGCAGGCTCAGATAAAAGCGGATATGATCGAGTATGTAATCAAGCCTGTTTGTGGGAATTTACTAGATGAAAAAACTATTTACCATGTGAATCCAACTGGTAGATTTATCATCGGTGGGCCTCCTGGAGATAGTGGACTTACTGGCCGAAAAATCATCGTTGATACATACGGCGGAATGGGTCGCCATGGTGGTGGATGCTTCTCCGGAAAAGATTGTACAAAAGTAGATCGTAGTGGTGCGTATATGGGAAGATATGTGGCAAAAAATATCGTTGCGGCAGGATTGGCAGACAGATGTGAAGTGCAAGTTGCCTATGCAATTGGTGTCAAAGATCCTGTTTCAATTTTCGTAGAAACTTTTGGAACTGGAAAAGTTGATAACGATACAATGGTAAAAATTATCAGAGAAAATTTCGACTTTTCACCAAAAGGAATTATCGCAAATTTGCGCTTACTTGAGCCAAAATTCTTGCAAACGGCAGCTTATGGACACTTCGGCAGAAACGAAGAAGGATTCACTTGGGAAGTGACCGACAAAGCAGAAACATTAAAAAAATACTTACAATAAAAAACTCACCTATGAATTACAAAGTCAGAGATCTGAAGCTTGCTGCGCAAGGCATGAAAAATATCGAGCTTGCTGAAATGAATATGGGCGCGCTGAATGAAGTGCGCAAAGAAATGACAAAGAATAAACCTTTCAAAAATCTGCGAATAGGAATGGCTTTGCATGTTACAAAAGAGACGGCGATTTTAATAAAAACTTTACGAGCTGGCGGCGCGGAAGTCTGGATTACGGGATGCAATCCCCTTTCTACACAGGACGATGTGGCTGCGGCATTGGCAAAAGATGGCGTACATGTCTATGCGCACAAAGGAGAATCTGGCAAAGAATATTATCAATTTTTGAATGAAGTGATTGCGGGAAAACCTCACATTACTATCGACGATGGATGTGATCTTGTCTCTGAAATTCACAAAAAACACGCACATTTGATTCCACAAATCATTGGTGGATGCGAAGAGACGACTACGGGAATTATCAGGCTACAAGCCATGCAAAGAGATAAAGCTTTGAAATATCCGGTCGTGGCGGTGAACGATAATCTGACGAAACATTTGATGGATAATTATTATGGGACGGGGCAATCGACTCTGGATGGAATTCTCCGAGCGACGAATTTTATGTTTGCGGGAAAGACGGCGGTAGTGGCTGGATATGGGAGTTGCGGAAAGGGAGTTTCTCTTCGACTGAAAGGGATGGGCGCGAACGTGATCGTGACTGAAGTAAAGCCGTTTAGAGCGCTTCAAGCGGCGATGGACGGGTTTCGGGTCATGAAGATGAAGGATGCAGCTAGAATCGGCGATATTTTCATTACGGTGACTGGAGATATGCATGTTTTGACTTATGAACATGCAAAGGTGATGAAGGATGGCGCGATTATGGCAAATAGCGGGCATTTTGACTGCGAGATCGACGTGACTGGAATCAAGGCAAAATCTAAGAGTGTGAGAACTGTTAGACCTTTTATGGAGGAATACGTACTGGCTGGCGGAAAAAGAGTTTATATTTTGGGAGAAGGACGTTTGATCAATCTGGCGGCGGCGGAAGGACATCCTAGCGATGTAATGAGTTTGAGTTTCTGCGGACAAGCGAAGGCGTGTGAGTTTTTGGTGAAGAATAAGGG
Organism: uncultured Candidatus Peregrinibacteria bacterium; assembly: GCA_903847465.1. Taxonomy (GTDB): domain Bacteria; phylum Patescibacteriota; class Gracilibacteria; order UBA1369; family LOWO2-01-FULL-3; genus CAINDQ01. Next base: position 375 of record CAINDQ010000023.1, on the reverse strand, counting down.
AAAATTGAAACCTCAAGTATACACTTTGCCAAGCGATATCGACGTCTATATTTCCAGCCTACAGCTCAAAGCAATGGGCATCGAGATCGACAAACTCACTCCAGAACAAAAGAAATACTTGGGAAGTTGGGAGAGTGGGACGTAGGGAGAAATTTGCCATACAAGGGCCGGGCTCCGCTTATTGGAAGCCGTTTTTAACCTTAGGCAAAGGTATAAGCGGAGCTTCTTGGTTTTTGGGAGGAGGTAGCAGGATTTGCTCAATGGCTTTTGCTACAGACTGCCTCTCAGTTTTCCTATGGCATGTTCTTTATATCAGGCGAATCTAAAATTTTCTTAAATTAATCTTAAGAAATTCTTAAAATTTTCTTAAAATTT
>CAINDQ010000022.1 GCA_903847465.1 uncultured Candidatus Peregrinibacteria bacterium | reverse complement strand
AGTTTTTTGTATTCATCCGGACTTTCTTCGATCAAACGATAATAGGCCTCAACCGAACTGCACTTGGTGTCATGAATCCGCGAAGCGATGCGACGTTTCAGAGTTGGGATTTTATAAGAATTGAGGTCCCAATTGTGATCTAGAGAGATCTTTTCGATCAAAACCTGTAATTCTGTATCGGTAATATCCATGATTGGATTTTACATTTTTTTTGGACTAAAGAAAAGGGACCCGAGTATAAAACTTTGAGTCCCTTCGCTTAATTGATTTTCAAATCAAACTATCTTGCCAACTTGATAACTGGAGCTGTTCCTGCGCCACCTGCGCCGCCTCCTTCTGTATCACAAGCGCCTACGGTAACTGCGCCGTTAGCATCTTTCATCATATAGTAATCGGTCTTTGCGGCTGCTCCAGTTGATGGATCCATTGGTACTGTCGCTAAATAACCTGTGCCAATTGCAGATAAATCAACACAAGCTGCTTGAGTTGTCTGAGCTGTACAGCCGGTATTTCCACCTGTGGCACAAGTGCCGATAGTGTAGTAGTTGCCATTTGTAAGAGCTGCGACTGTGGAATAGTGAGCTCCATCATTGTCAGCTTGGTACGTTTTTACGCCTTCAAGAATAGTAGCGATGTCACTATTTCTTCGAGCGTTTCTTGATTCATGCAGCCTTCTGGCTGGATCGATTGCTACGAATATTGCAGCCGCAAGGATGGCAATAATCGCAATGACGATGATCAACTCAATCATTGTGAAGCCCCCGTTTGGGGACAAGCCTTTTCGATTTTTCATAGAGGGTTGAGAGTTAATGGTTATTTATTAAGTTTGGTTATTATCTTGCGACTTCGATCTCTGGAGCTGTACCTTGTCCACCTGCGCCTATACCTTCTGTTGCACAAGCGCCAACGGTTACTGCACCATTTGCGTCTTTCATAATGTAATAAGCTGTTTGAGCATCTGTTCCTGTTGATGGATCTTTTGGTGCTTTTGCTAAATAATTCGTTCCAATATTTGACAGATCAATACAAGCTGCACTATCAATGTGGTGGCCTGTACAAACAGCACCTGAATTACATGTTCCCAACACATAATAGTCTCCGTTTGTCATACCTTCAACTGGCAGATAATGAGTACCCTCATTGTCTGACTGGTAAGTTTTTACAGCTTCGAGGATCGTAGCTACGTCGCTAGATCTTCTAGCATTTCTGGATTCATGCAACCTTCTTGCTGGATCGATCGCCACGAAAATCGCTGCAGCTAAAACCGCAATAATCGCAATAACGATGATCAACTCAATGAGGGTGAAGCCCTTTCTGTTTTTCATTGGTGAGTGAGTTAATTTATATATATTTTTTTACTTCTTTTGTTCATACTACCAAAACCAAGGCTGTTTCAAAAGATTGATTTTGGTTCGCATGTCTACGCCAAGCGCTCTTACCGCCAATCCGGCAGAAATTTTGAATTGTAATTGATAGTCTTTTTTGCCGAAATAATAGGTCGAAATGTATTTATCGATTAACTGTGGCTGGATGCCTAATTTTTGTTTAAGGTTTTTGGCTAATGTTGAATCGTTTTCACCTGAAATAAGAATATTTTTTATATCATGAGCGGTTTGTTCTTTGAATAATACTGCCGAAGCGGCTAAATCTTCGATGAAATTTGCTTTGGTGGTTTGATTACTGTCGACAATTTTTCCATTCAAGAGGGCAAACCAGCTAATTTTTTCACCTGCGAAATCTACCAAAACAACGCCTTCGTCCGGTTGTTTTGTTTGAATATTCACATCGCGCAATAAGCTCAAAGATTCCGGTTCAAGCACTAATGGAATCAATTTATTCAAACCTTCTGTGACTTCGAGATATTGAGCAATTACCGCTTTTTTTGCGGCAACTAAATAGATAATTGAAATTTTGCCAATCGTATGAACGCTGAAATTATATTTTATTTCGTCGTAGGCGACTGGAATTCTTTCCTTTACTTCCTCTTCAATTTTAGCCTTAAATTCGCTTCTGGAAATGTTTGCAGGGAGCGTAAAGAAAACGGAATAACACTGTGATTCCGGCAAAGACATATAACATTTCAAGTCTTTTATCGGGAAAGGTTTTGTGCCGGCAAGTAAAGTTTTGATCCGTTCCGCTACAATTT
>CAINDQ010000021.1 GCA_903847465.1 uncultured Candidatus Peregrinibacteria bacterium | reverse complement strand
CAGTCATCACCAAAACCATATCCACTAAATCCAAAACTTTTTGAATTTTAGAAATCGGCGTTTTTGGTTTTATAGAAACGCCCGCCTTCACTCCATAAGATTTAATTTTCTCCAACAACCCTTTCAAATCCTTCGTCGCCTCCGCATGCACCGTAATTATCGCCGCTCCGGCTTTCGCAAAAAACTCCACATACTTTTCCGGATTCTCAATCATCAGATGCACATCCAAAGGTCTCTTCGATTTTATCTTTGAAACAACCAACGCCCCAATGCTGATATTTGGCACAAAATGACCATCCATCACATCCACATGAATCAAGTCAGAATCCTTTTCCACAGACTTTACATCCTTGTTTAAATTCCCAAAGTCAGCCGATAAAATAGATGGAGCAATCTTTATTTTCATACAGAATTTTAATAAAATTTCCCCTTATTTACCTCCCATTTCATTCATTTTCACAACTCTCCTCAAATGTCTTTCACCATCCGCCTGTGCACCTTCAAATTTCGTATTCAAAAATGTATCCAAAATCTTTTTTGCCAAATCCATAGAAGTCGTTCTCGCCCCAATCGCCACAATATTCGCATCATTATGTCTTCGCGCCATCTCCGCCGCACTTTCATCAGCGCAAAGAGCCGCCCTAATCCCCTTCAATTTATTCGCCGCCATAGACATTCCTATTCCTGTCCCGCATAGCAAAACCCCAAGAGATTTTGGCGTTTCCAAAACTTTCTCGCCAACTTCTCTCGCGACATCCGGATAATCAACACTATCTTCGCTAAAACATCCCAAATCCGTCACTTCATATCCACTATCCACCAAATACTTTCGCAACTCCGCTTTGACAGAAAACCCAGCATGATCAGCCCCGATATAAACTAATTGTTTATCAACATCGTTAAGCATAATAAAATTTATTTAAGAACTTCTGTAATTGATTTTGCCTCGTGAATATTTCGGATCACTTTTGAAAGTAAAGGCGCTACTGACAAAATTGTTAGACCTTTGAATCGTTTCTCTTTTGGAATTGCAATTGAGTTACTTACAATCACTTCTTTAAAACCAGCCTTAGCCAACCTTTCCGCAGCAGGATCAGAGAAAACAGCATGAGTTGCCGCCAAATAAATATCTTTTCCAGCACCCATTTTTCGCAAAGCTTCAACGCCGGCAGTCACACTTCCCGCAGTGTCAATCATGTCGTCATACATCACACAAGTTTTCCCTTTTACATCTCCCACCACGTGAGTAACTTCTGATTTATTATGAGCAGGTCGAGATTTATGAATAATTGCCAAATTCGCGCCAAGAAGATCTGCAAATTTCTTTGCTTCCTTTGCACCACCAGCATCTGGAGAAACAACGACTAAATCCTTGATCTTTTTCTTTGCAAAATAATCTGCAAAAAGTTTATTTGAATTTAGATTATCTACCGGAAAATTAAAGAATCCTTGCTCTTGATCCGCATGAAGTTTCAAAGCAATCACGTGATCAGCCCCAGCCGCCGAAATCAAATCAGCGACTAATTTTGCTGAAATCGGTTCGCGTGGAGTAGCCACCCTATCCTGCCTTGCATAAGCGTAATTTGGCATCACTACATGTATTTTTCCCGCAAAACTTCTCTTTAAAGCATCAATCATGATAAATAATTCCATCAAATCTTCATTCACTTTTGCCGAAGCTGTCTGGATCAAATACACATCCATTCCGCGCACAGTTTGCGCTGGCTTTGCGTAGATTTCTCCACACGCAAATCTAGAAATAAGCATTTCTGAGACAGGCACTTTCAAGTACTTGGCAATTTCCTTGGCAAGTTCTGGATGAGAAGTTCCTGAAAAAATTTTGACTGGGTTGCTGCTCATATTTAAGGTGTTTTAAGTGGCAACCGGAGTATATCACAAACCCTGCTCTTACAAAAACTCTCTTATTTTCCCCACAATTCCCTCCACATCCAGCCCATATTTCCTGTACAAATCCATAGCATTCCCCGATTCCCCAAAGCGATCATCCAGCCCTATTTTCTTCAAATTTCCCAAGCCATTTTCCGCAAAAACTTCCGAAACGGCAGAAAAAAGTCCACCCATCAAATTGTGATCCTCTATAACCACGCAAACCTTAGCATTTTTTGCAGAATCTATCACCGTCGCAGCATCCAAAGGTTTAATCGAAGCCATATCCACCACTTTCACGCTCACTCCACTCCCCTCCAAAATTTCCGCAGCACGTAAAGAATTATAAACCATCGTCCCATGTGCAAAAACGCAAACATCACGACCTTCTCTCAGAACCTTCGCCTTCCCAAATTCAAACTTAAAATTCTCATCAAAAATCACCGGTACTTCCCCGCTCGCTAGTCTTATATAAACCGGCCCGAAAGAATCAAAAGCTTCTTCCACAGCCGCCAAAGTTTCATAATAATCCGCTGGTGAAATCACTTTCATGTTCGGAATCACCCGCATGAGCGCAATGTCCTCTGTCGCCTGATATCCAACGCCATCTTCCCCCGCCGCAATTCCCGCATTTGTAGCCACAAATTTCACATTCAAATTCGGATAACAAACACTACTCCTGATTTGCTCCCACGCTTTTCCAGCAAAATTGGCAAAACCAAGAACGAAAGGAATCTTTCCTTTTACTGAAAATCCGACAGACGCCGACACCACATTTTCTTCCGACAATCCAAAATTGAAACATCTCTCCGGAAATCCCATGCAGAAATTTTTGAGTCCCAGTTTTGTTCCAAAATCCGCATGCAAAACCGTTTTATAAATAACGTAT
>CAINDQ010000020.1 GCA_903847465.1 uncultured Candidatus Peregrinibacteria bacterium | reverse complement strand
GGCGAATAGGCGTTGCGCAAGCTCGCCAGTTCCTTCAAAAATGGGCCTGTAGCTCAGCTGGTTAGAGCAGTCGGCTCATAACCGATTGGTCACTGGTTCAAGTCCAGTCAGGCCCACCAAAAAAAACATATAGACCTGTTTTGACCTACGCAGTCTTGCTTTGACAAACGCGACGTTTCAGTGTAGATTACTCGTCCTATGGCGTACAGAGAACCCCAAACCATTGACGAAAGCCCTGATTCTTTAGCTGAACAAGCTGTTGATACGACGGGTCCCCTTTTAGATCCGCCTTTGGTTTCTGATTCTGCGACTGACTTTGCCGATCCTGAAGCTCAAACTCAAGAAATTTCTCCTGATCAACTCGTAGAAGCTAAAACTCTGATAAAAGCAGCTCGTGACAGTTTTGATACTGGTGGTAAAATCGGCCACAGCCCATTTCGTCTAATGCCCAATGAAATAATAAAATCTTTGGTTTTTGAAGCTTTGGATAGAGACCCCTTTCAAGTAGCAAATTCTTTGACCTTAGAACTGAATGGAGAGCTGATAGAACTCAGCTATGATGCCTTATCAAAATTCCAAAAGCATACTATTGTCACAGAGGCCATTACTGAATATTTGAGCAAATATCTCTGCACTTTTGAGAGGGTTTGTGAATATTTATCCAAACCTAACTTAGCGAGAAGATATGGTGGATTTGCAGTAGTTAGAAAATGGTGGCCGGAAATAATAGAAAGAGCATTTCGCCAACAACCATTCTCTCAAATAGCTGACATATTTTTGGTTCATAATGGCAAAACTGTTCATTCTCCCTACAATCATGCGAGAGATTTGAAAGACCCCTCTGAAGCACTGTATGTGGAAGAAATATATTCTCGGGTTTATAGGAAATATGTTAACGAATCTTATGATCATGTCATGGCTTATTTATTTAGACCAACAGAAGATTTCACGACAGAAGATCAAAAGGCTGGTAAAAAGGCTACGGTGACGAAAACTCATTGGGAAGTTGTCGACGAAAAATGGAGAAAACAATTTATGAGGGAATGTTTTCATGCTAATCCTTTTTCCGGCCAATTGAGCGCCTTGGGCATGCAAAAAAATGGCAGATTTGTAAGAGTACCATTTAGGTTTTATTGCAATCAGGGCAAGTCAGCAGATTTTGACAAAATGATGACGGAAATTGTCGCTGAATATTTATCAACATTTGAAGGTGTAGTGGCTTATATAACAGGAGGCAGTCTTGGCAAAAGCTACGGTGGATGGAATATTGTTCCTGAAAAATTTAAAAGACTTCTGATCATAAATGCTGTGTTGCAGTCAAAAGAAGAGGTGAAATCTATTAAGAGGCTTATTTATACCGGAAAAAATGGCGTACAAGTGAGTTTGACAAGTTTACATAACAATTATCAAACTCTTGGATTATCATCACGGTTTTCGGGATACGTTAACGAAGGGTTTGAGAGAAAAAAACTTGGTCAACATTTAGCGATACCTCCTCAAGCAGAGGAAGCTACGTCAAAAAGAACTGTTTTGGAACCAGAAACTGATGAAGAAAGAGCTGTTATTGCTCAAAGTGGCTGGGTGCTTGAACCAATTCCACATGAAGAGGTAATGAAATTAATAGAGGCTGCTCAAGATGGAGATATTCAGTCAAAATTTAAGGTTATCCAGACATTTGCAAAATCTATTAGGGCACTGGCTCGAAAGACTGCAAAAAACAACGATGAACTTTTTCGCGAATTGGAGGGAGATGGAATTGTCAAAGCCGAAACTTGCGTCATGAAATTTGATACAAAAAGAGGCTTACGTTTTTCAAATTACTTGTACAAAGCTTTGAAACATCATTTTGCTGCACTTGCGGTGGCTTATGCAACTGGTCGTTCTCTTGGAAAAACGCGAACGACAGGGAATGTATTGGGCAAACTAAGAAAGGCCACTGAAGATTCTGGAATAAATTTAACAGACATGTCCGCTGAAGAAGTGGCCAGATTGACGGGATGTAAAGTCGAAACTGTTTTAAACCATCAAAGACAATTGAGAACTCATGAAAGTCTAGAAGCTCCAGTTGGTGACGATGACGACTTTACTTTGGGAAGTACAATCTCTGATACAACAAAACCCAAAGCTCTAGATCGGGCCGAGGAAAATCATCGAAGAGCTGTGATTTCGGATTCACTTGAGGATCTAGGCTTAAAACAGCAGATTATCGCAAAACTCCATAGCGGAATAGCAGGACGAATTACTATAAGTCCATATTATATCCAAAATATTTTTAATGGAGCTGTCTCCACTGCGGATATTATTGCTATGGTTGATAGTTTTCAACAAAGCTTAAAGAAACATTTATTGAAACGAATGGAAACAGCGCAAGGCTCTGACGTGACGTCTTTAGACCTTGAAAGATTGCTAAATATTTTGAATGCTTCGGAAAAATCGGAGGAAACTATGAATGGAGTAAATCCTTTGGGGAAAGATCTGCTGTCAGGTCTTGATGTGGCGTTGAGAGATACAGTAATAAGGGTTTTGTATGATATGCCTTTCGGTCCGCAAACAATAATTCTTTCGCAGATATATAATATTCC
>CAINDQ010000019.1 GCA_903847465.1 uncultured Candidatus Peregrinibacteria bacterium | reverse complement strand
AGTCTGTATACATGATTTTTTATTATTAAATTAAATTTTGAACGTCTAAAATCAGAACTGTCTTTCCATTTCCTAAAATAGTTATTCCTGAAAATTCTTTTCTGCTTCTCAAAAGTTTGGAAAGAGATTTTACAACCATTTCACCTTCTTGAATTATTTCGTCGACGACAAGGCCGACTTTATCCCTACCGATAGAGGCTATAACGGCTAGTGTATTTTGTTTGTCTGCTGATTTTTCAATTTTGAATTGGTCGTGCAAATACAAAAGAGGGACATCTTCTCCATCCAAAATTGCAATATGCACATCCGCGCCTTTTTTAATTTGATGAGGCTCGAAGTTTACATTTCTTTCGATGAAACTTGTTGGAATTGCATAATGCTGATCGCCAACTTTCACCAAAAGAGCTTGGATTATTGCTAAACTTAGGGGTAATTGCATTGAGAATTTAGTACCTTTTCCTTTTTCTGACTCGATAAGGATTAAGCCATTTAGAGCTTCTACTTTGCTTTTTACAGCGGCCATTCCTACTCCACGGCCGGAAATTTCTGTTACTTTTTCGCTAGTACTTAAAAGTGGATGATAAATTAATTCCATCACTTTTTTGTCATCAAATTTTTTAATTTCTTCTTCTGTCGCAATCTTCTTCTCAATAGCAACTTGCTTGATTCTTTCTAAATCAAGGCCACCGCCATTATCGCTGACTTCTATGACGGCAATATTCTTATCTCTTTTAGCAACAAGCCTGATTGTGCCACTTTTTGAAATCCCATGATCGACTGCATTTCTCAATAAATGAACCAATGGCTCGCCCAATTCATCAACGATATTACGATCTAATTTTATTTCTTCGCCTTCGATTTCTAGAGAAATATCTTTGCCTGAGGCAATCGCCAAATCACGAATCATTCTTGGGAATCTCCCAAATATTTGGCCTACCTCAACCATTCTTGATTGAGTGATGTGATATTCGAATTCCTGAGAAAGTCTTTCAAGTTTATCAATTTCTAGACGCAAATTTTTGTAATTTTTGTCTTGGTCTATCAAGTTGAAATGCATTTTCGAGATGATCAATTCTTCAGCAAGATTCATTAATTTATCGAGTCTTTCTACAGGAACATTGATGTCTTTTATTTTCTCAATTTCCACTTTTTTCTTTGGAAAAACCGGAATGTCTTCCTTGATTTCTACTTTAGGAGCGACTCCTGCGGAGGCTTGAGATGCGGAAGTAAAAAGATTTTGCATCTCTTCGGAAATCTGTTTTGTATCTGGTTCAGCTTCTCCATTGAGGACTTTTTTGATGCCGTCTTCCATGACATCGACTGCATTCAAGGTTTTATCGATAATGATTTTCGTAATCGATAGTGTGCCTTTTCTGGCGGCGTCAAAAATATCTTCAATTTTGTGACCAAGCTCTTGCAGAGCGGCAAAACCCATGGTGGCATTCATGCCTTTTAGGGTGTGACCAGCACGCATAATTTCATAAAGGATTGCCTGGTCTGTTGGACTTTTTTCTAATTTAACTAACAAAGTATTCAGGTTTTGGATATGACCTTTTGCTTCTGTTCCAAAGAGTCCTAAATATTGTTTTAAGTCGTTATTCATAAGTGTCCAAAAATATTAATTGCTTTTGCGATACCTTCTGGGCTCAAAATTTCGTCAGCATGACCATTCTTTACAATTTCGCGAGGCATACCGTAAATGAGAGAAGAAGATTCGTCTTGAACGATGATCTTTCCGCCTTTTTCTTTAATTTTTGCAGTTCCTTTTACGCCGTCCATTCCCATCCCTGTCAGGATAACCCCCAAGATATTGCTACCATATTTATCGGCGGCAGAAGTGAATAATTCGTCTACAGAAGGCGTCAAATTGATCTTATCATCGGACCCTTCTTGAAATTTAAAAACTGTTTTTCCGACATTGTTTATTTCAAATAAGACATTGGAATTTCCTGGGGCAATATAAATTTGATTTGATAAAACTTCTTCTCCAAGAGAAGCTTCTTTAACTGGAATTTTGGAAGTCTTGTTCAATCTTTCCGCAAAACTTTTTGTAAACATCGCCGGCATATGCTGAGCAATAACAACTGGCAAATTCAAAGGTGGAGTTAGTTGGCTAATGATATTTTCAATTACGCCAGGGCCGCCAGTACTTGCGCCTATTACTACAATCTTTTTGCCTGATGTTGTGTTTTTGAATAGAGATTGATCAATGTCTTTATTTTGAGAAACGCTGAGATT
>CAINDQ010000018.1 GCA_903847465.1 uncultured Candidatus Peregrinibacteria bacterium | reverse complement strand
TGAATTGGGGAGAGAAATCAAGCAGGTATTTAGAAAGAATGATTGAGTATTTCTAAAAATTCTTTGAGAATATTCTTCGTATTCAAAGTTTTTACGAGCTTCCCTTTGATGAAGACCTGGGCAATGTTGCGCTCGTTTTTGCCGGGGAGGACAAGGGCGATGTCGGCGGATTTTGCTTCTCCTGGGCCGTTGACGATGCAGCCCATGATGGCGACTTTGAGGGTTTTGAGGTTGGGATTTTTTGCTGTTTTTTTCGCGAGATGAACTTTGACATCAAGAGCGATCTTTTGGAATAAATCATTGGCGGCACGACCACAGCCTGGACAGCTGATAATTCGGGGGAAGAAATTCCTTAAATTCAAAGATTGAAGAAGTAATTGGCAAACTTCGACTTCTTTTGTTCTTGGTGAATCTTTGCTTGGAGTAAGGGAAATGCGGATCGTGTCGCCTATTCCTTTCTCCAACAAAATGGCGAGGGCGGAGGTGCTTGCGACTATTCCTTCGTCACCCGAACCGGCTTCGGTTAAGCCTAAATGCAAAGCATAAAAATGTTTATTCTTCGTCATTTGTTCGGCCAAAAGTTCATAAGCTTTGACCGTATCTGTAACATCGGAAGCTTTTACACTGAGAATAATTTTATTCTGTTTCATTCCTAATTTCTCGGCCAACTTTGCTGATTCTAGAGCGCTATTTACCATGGCTTTCACGAAATCCCCTTTCGCTTTTTTCAGAACTTCCTGATCTATCGAACCAAAATTTACACCGATGCGCACCGGCTTATTATTCTTGATCGCAATTCGGATAATCGTTTCGAAATTGGCATCGTGCGAAACCCCATAGCCGACATTTCCGGGATTGATGCGATACTTGTCCAAAGCTTTTGCCATCTCCGGAAATTTCATCAGCAACAAATGTCCGTTGAAATGGAAATCGCCGATCAGCGGCAAATTCTGATAACCTTTTTTGTTTAGTTCTGCGCGAATTTTTGGGACAGATTTTGCGGCCGCTTCGTCATTTACAGTTACACGGACGAGTTCTGAACCTGCTTTTGCGAGCTCGATCACTTGCTTCACAGTGGCTTTTACATCCGCAGTATCGGTATTTGTCATGGACTGGATCGCGACTGGATTTTTGCCGCCCAAAGTCAATCCGCCTATTTGTACAACTGGCGATTTTATTCTCATGATGTTTTGATAATTCTGCCTGAACCCAAGCATTTATCTCCCTGATAAAATACTCCGAACTGACCTTCCGTCACAGCGCGCTGAGGTTTTTCGAATACAAGTCTGATTTTATCTTTTTCCGGTGGATACAAAGTAGCCGGAGAAAGAGTTTGCTGATATCTGATTTTTGCATCAACTTGAATCGGTTTTTTTGGCGGATCAATGAGCAAATTGAATGGTGAGAGAATTACTTCTGTTTTGAATAATTCCGGACCTTCGCCCATTTTCGTCACAATCAATTCGTTCCTTTTCACATTCACTCCCGTCACAAACCATGGGCCATTTGGAATCACAACGCCCTTGCGCTGACCGATGGTATAAAAATGCAAACCCTGATGGTCGCCTAAAACTTCGCCTTTACTGTCCACGATTTTTCCCGGTTCAATTCCGATTTCTTTTTCCAAAAATGCTTTCATGGATTTATCGCTGACATAACAAAAATCTTGGCTCTGTTTGCGATACAAATAGAAACTCAAACCGGCTTTATTCGTCATCTCATAAATTCTTTCTTTCGTATAGTCACCAAGTGGGAAAAGAATTTTCGACAGCCATTCTTTC
>CAINDQ010000017.1 GCA_903847465.1 uncultured Candidatus Peregrinibacteria bacterium | reverse complement strand
CCCGAAATCTGTTTTATGTTTGCGAATGACATAGCTATTTGCGCAACAAAAATCACGCGAATTAGAAATTTTTGGACCAAATTGATAAAACAGGGCATCGATCGTTCTTTAATTGGCTTTTCCCTCAACTAAATAGCCTTCTTTGCCTATTGACTTTTTTAGCTTTAAGTATAGAATGCTTCACCTGAAGATAAAATGTCTGATTTATTCACTAAAAACTACCATGGGCTTTCGTGGCGAAGGAATGGAATTACGACCATATAAAAGACCGGATAATCCGGAAAATCGTTCGTGGCTGGGAAAACAAATGACTCCTGGGAAGATAACGCGTAGTCTCGCTGTTTTAGCTGCCTGCGCAGCTATTGGTTCTGAAATATATAGTCACCTTGCCGGCGAGAGTAAAAAAACTCTCGATGCTATGGCAGAAGTTGCAGCGGCTCCCGAAGATAAAGAAGCCATCGATCAGACCGAAATTCTTCCAGAAGATGAAAGATCCGGAGATAATATCCTTATTGCGGCGCATCCTGATGGGCATTTTGCGCAACACCGAAAAGAGGGTGCGTACAAACAATATTTTGAAAATAATTTCAAATCAATACTGGATGTTTTGCCGGCTGGAACAAATGTTCACGTGGTAGTTCCTGAAAATAGTAGAGAAGAGGCCTTGAAAGTTGCGACAGAAATGTTCCCTAAATTAAGTTTTGTGATTTATGGATTGCCATATAATTTGAATGGAATTTTGTATGGGCAAGACACTTTTTTCATAATGGGTAGTTTCGATCAAAAAGGCCGACCAGTGTTAGCCACAAGCACTATAGACCGTGAATGGCTTGAGAAAGCTATTATTGCAGGAGGAAAAGCTCAGTCTAAAATAGCTTATTTAATCCCTTCTCATGAAAGCAATGAAAGAATTGAATATGGAATGAATGTTTATGGTGATGATTTATTGGCTAAATTATATTCGGATAGATTTTCGGCAAAAAAAGTTCCGGTGAGAACGGAAGGAGGAGATCTGCAGTTTTCAAGAATGCCTGATGGAAAAATTGCTTTGATCGTGGGAAGAAAAAATTTGGCTGAGACTATTATGTTCGGCTTGAAAGAAACCGCAGGCGCAACGGAACAACAAACCAAAGGCGTTGGAATAGGAGAAATAATCCCTTATATAGAACAGGCTCGTGATTTATATAAAAAATCTTTTCCTGAAGTAGCTGAAGTTATTTTCTTGGGAGAGGATGAATATGTTCCGCTTGCTGGGGAAGAATCCAGAAGAAAACGAGCGGCGGAAGACAAATATGTTCCATATAGAAATTCCCCTAATTTTGAGGAAATGGTTTCTAGCCAATCAAAAATTTCAGCTGTACCTCGTTTCTTTTTTCATGAGGATATGATGCTAAAAACAGTTACCACTCCGGATGGCAGGCATGTAGCACTGAGCACGGAATACACCGAAGAGCGAATGATGGAATATTTGGATACTTTGGCTCCAAAGATTGAAGCCGATAATCCTGGATATAATCCGGAAATGAATGAAGAAAGAGAGTATTACGAAAGTTTGTTGAGAATTGAGCGTACTTTTCTTGCTAAAATCCAAACTCAATTTTCGAAGCTTGGATATGAAATTAAAACATTACCTTGTGGAGCTAATCCTGTGATGAATTATACAAATAGTGTTGTTTTCAAAGGCGAAGGTAAAAATAAAGTAGCAATGGTTCCTCAATACGGAATCCCTGAAGATAAACAAGCTTTAGAAGTGTATCGAAGTTTGGGATTTAAGGTTTTGCCTGTCGACTATACGCCTTCTATAAATGCCGCGATTAGCATGACAGAGAGTTATTTACGTCAAATCATGGTGGTTTTAGGCCTTAGTCCTGAAGGAGGACTCGAGAAAACCGGTGGTATTCATTGTAGAGTCGTAGTTTTGGGAAATGCAAAGAAAGATTTCTACACGCCTCCTAAAATAAATGAGGAGGACTATCCTATTCCATACGTAAAACCAGCTGACAGAAAGCAACCCCCGAAATTTATGGGACCAAGGCATGGATGGAAAGGAGGAAAGGGAGGTCAACAAAAACCTGCGCCAGTAAGAAATTATAAAAAACATTTGCGCTAGAATGGTTTATCTGAAGAATATAAGCGAAGTTTTCTCATCAATCCTTCTCTACTAATGGTGACTAAATTTGGCAATAGCCCTAAAATATATTTTTTTCTTCTTACTATTGTTCCTGACTTTGTTGTGGCAGAAATAAATACATCTTCTTTTGAATCGACATTTATAAGCATGTGGTCGCCAATTTCCCAATGACGATGAGCGTCACTTCCCCCTGTAATCACTACATTTTCGCTGAGAATAATTCCCGGCGCTTCTGCGGTACTGATCGCTTGAAAATATATTTTTTTCAT
>CAINDQ010000016.1 GCA_903847465.1 uncultured Candidatus Peregrinibacteria bacterium | reverse complement strand
TGACCTTAAATGGGATACCTCAGATTTGAACTAAGACCTTATGTTTCCAGAACACAGATGCTACCAGGTTACACCAATACCCCAATCTCGTCATAACTCTTTTCTTCCATATATCTCAATATAAGAACATCTCTGTATTCTGCAGGCATAGTTTGAACAATCGCTCTCACTTTTTCTTTTATTTCCTTGGTCTTAATATCTTTCAAAACATCGATATCGCTTTTCAACACATCAATCAATTGCAAATCATCCTCGCTCCCATTGTCCAAGCTTATTACCTTCTTCCCATTAGAATTCTTTCGCAAAAGATCAACCGTCTCATTTCTGGCAATACGATAAATCCAGCTTGAAAATTTCATATCAGGATCAAAAGCATTCAAACTTTTATAAGCATTCAAAAACGTTTCCTGCACGACATCCTCAGCAGATTGCTCGTCGATAGAAGAAAAATATCTCACATAACGCATGAGTTTTTGCTCATACCTCTGCATCAAATGATAAAACATCTCAGAATCCTTGAGAGTCAGTTTTACCAATTCCTCGTCTGTTTTATTTTGATAATCCACGTTGTTTTTATTTACTGCTGTAAGATGATAACTCTTACATCGAACTAGTCAATTCGAATTGGCATTGACCTTACATATCTGGCAGAGCAAAATATGTGCACTAAAACTTGAAAAACAAGCCATTATGGGATCAATCACAATTTTCGGCGGCATCTTATTTACTACACTTATCGTCATCCACTTATTCCTCGGATTTTCGATCGTAAAATTTTTCAAAATCACTCGCAAAAAATGGAAAATTCTAACGGTAGTTATTCTCCTCCTTCTGACATTGTCATTCCCAGAAGCGTTAACTTTAGCTCATTATAGCGACAATGCCGTAACTAGATTCCTATACATGTTATCTGGAATTTGGATCGGATTGATGATGAATTTAATAGTGGCGGTAATTATTGTCTGGCTGTTTGTTTTGATTTCTAAATTTAAAAAATTCAACATCAAGAAGTTAGCTATTTTATTTTTTTCATTGGCATTTATATACGCAATATATGGCTCCTGGAACGCTCAAAATCCAATTATAAAAAATATTGAGGCACCAATAAAAAACCTGCCAACAACATGGCAAGATAAGAAAATAATTCAACTCACCGACCTCCATCTCGGCTATATTTACAGAGAAGATTTTTTACAAAAAGTCGTGGACAAAGTAAACGCCGAGAATCCAGATATTATTTTCATCACTGGAGATCTTTTTGACGGAATGGGTGTTGACGCAACTGTTTTCATTTCAACGCTTGATCAATTTCAAGCAAAAAAAGGTATTTATTTCATCACTGGAAATCACGAAGGATATATAGGATTAAGCAAAGCCTTAGATGCCTTAAGTAAAACTCAAATAAAAGTTTTAAACGACACAATCATTACAATTGATGGCATGCAAATTATTGGACTAAGCTACCCTACTTTTGGCACTACCAAAGACATCGCTAAAATCATCCAACCTGGCGTAAATTTCGACAAAAACAAAGCTTCGATTCTCCTCTATCACACCCCCACAAGTATAAACCTCACGGGCACAAATTCTCATACAGACGCCTATTTATCACCAAACACCGACTTTTCTTATGCCAAAAAACTTGGCATCAACCTCCAGCTTTCAGGCCACACCCATGCTGGACAATTTTTCCCATTCACTTTGCTCACACATTTGATTTATAGCGGCTACGAATCCGGCCTGCACACCGACGGTACCTTCTCAGTCTACACTTCAAATGGCACAGGCACTTGGGGCCCACCAATTCGCACAGGAACAAATTCAGAGATCACTTTGATCAAGCTGAAACCTACAAAATAACTCTATCTATAATTCTCAAACTGTAGAGGAACTTTTATAGTTTCGTCTTTTCCAAGCATTCCCATTATTTCCTGAAGTTCATCTATGGAATTTGAAACAACTCTCAGTGTTTCCCCCTGAATTATCGGTTTAGCTTTTGGATAAGCATCTCTTATCTTTTTACTAAGTTCTTTGGCATTTTCTTGATCCAAAGCTTTCACCAATTTGATATGCTGACG
>CAINDQ010000015.1 GCA_903847465.1 uncultured Candidatus Peregrinibacteria bacterium | reverse complement strand
TGATGAAGTTGGTGGTGGTGGCTTTTGTGGAATGCATAGAGTACCAGAATTGAGACAAGCTTTAGGACATCGTTTGATTCAAGAATTAGACTCTCTTCGCGATCCAATGAAAAATAAAGCATTCTTGTATGTTTTTAATAGAATCACTGTGGAATGGGATGATTTGGGAATAAGTTTAGCTAAAGAAAGAGGTCGCATTCCGAAAAATCTCAAAGGTAATGCTTTATTGAAAAGATTAATTGAATTATCTTTAAGTTAGAATGTTATTTCCATTTCTGCGATATCCTTTTGCAATTCAAGGATTCTTGCTCGAATGTGCCAGATGGGAAAACCTAAGGTTGCAGTGATGGCAGTAGGCAATGTTGAAAGTAGTGGTTCCTCAGTCCCCTTCAAGTAGTTATGAACTCCGTAGTTGGCAGCTATTGTTAATAAGGTTGGAACAATTATGGGAATTAGTTCTCCAGGCAAAGTTTTTACACGTCTGGACAAACTATCATAAATGGCAAAAAGCACTAATGCTGAAGCTGCGCTGTACGCGCACTGCTTGAGTCCTGCGGTCAGAACAGCCATTTCCCCGTGTTCAATATTAGCAAAACCGGAAGATACTCCCATTCCTAAAATAGTTGCACCTTTCAGTAAATTTCCGCCTAGATCAGAAGTGTGCTTGGTTTGATTTTCGATTGTTGCTTCTCCCTCTTTTCCCATAATTAAAATAATTGTAAAAGGATTTTAGTTTAAAATAATCGGCTGAGTAAAGCAATGAGTGATGGCCTTGGCTATCTATGGTTATTGTTATTCTTCGATTTGTAAAAAAGTAAAATAATCGGAAAATTTTACTTTTTTACGTTTTTGGGAATAGGGATTGCCTAAGGAGGTTGGCTTAAGGGATATTACTGCTTGGCTCAACGGGGTCCGGCTCTTTTTTCTCAAACGCTTCGCTCAATAGGGATTTCCTAAACTTTCAGCAAAAAATGTCCTCCTTCGTGCGGGCATTTTTCTCGAAAGTTTTCCTGCGCTACGGCAAACGTGCGAGTTTGCCTTCGCTCCGGACCGGAAATCTCGCTACTACATGGTACCCGCGACAGGATTCGAACCTGTGACCTTTGCCTTAGAAGGGCATTGCTCTATCCAGCTGAGCTACGCGGGCATATTCTTATTGATGGACTACGTTTTTATACCTTTCTTGAGCTTTTATATCAAGCTAATTTACGTTTGAAAATACCTTCTTGTGCTGTAAGATGTACTGAGTAGCCACATTATATCTATATTATGGTACTCCGCGAAGGTGAAGAGATTCTAAAAAAATACAGGCATCACCCTACTCCATTTATTTGGATAATGATAAAAACTTTATTTGGCGTGGCTCCTTTTTATCTGTTTCTATTTTTTGCAGTGCCGTATATTGGAATGTCTTGGAATGTAATTTTGCATGCGGCTTTTTTCGTCCTTTTGGCTATAATCGTTATTTATAAAACTTTGGTTTATTGGCTTGATATTCTAATTGTTACCAATCAAAGAATCATCAACATTGACTATAAATTTTTAACAACCAGTAATACTTCTCAAACATTTATTACGGACATCCAAGATATAAACACTAAGGAAAAAGGAATTTTATCTTACTTATGGATTTTTGATTATGGCACGATCAGTATTGAAACGGCCGCTTCCGATGTAACTCTGGTTTTCTGTGATGCACCTGATCCTGAAGGAATAAGACAACAAATTTTTCACATAAGAAAACAATAAAGATATGATCGAAAGTAATGCTAAGGAAATGGAGAGAATAGTCACTAGCAAAAGTGTTGATCCGAGTCAGTTCGAAAACAAACTCAGGCCACAAGCTTTTGATGTTTTTATTGGGCAAACAACTATAAAGGACAACTTAGGCATAGCAATAAAAGCCGCCAAAAAAAGAAAAGAAGCGCTTGATCATATTCTGCTACACGGCGCTCCTGGTTTAGGGAAAACCACTCTTGCGACCATCATTGCTAAAGAATCCGGTGTAAATATCAGAATTACTTCTGGGCCGGCGTTGGAAAAACAAGGAGATGTGGCTTCGATTATTTCAAACCTCCAAGAGAATGATGTCCTTTTTATCGATGAAATTCATAGACTGAAACCTGTGGTGGAGGAGGTTTTATATACCGCGATGGAGGATTTTGGGATTGATTTGATTATTGGAAAAGGTCCTTCTGCTCGCACAATGAGAATCAATCTGCCAAAATTTACTTTGATTGGAGCGACTACAAAAGTCAGTATGCTTTCTTCTCCTCTTCGTGATCGTTTTGGAAATGTTTTCAGATTACAATTCTATACCGATGGAGAAATAAAACAGATCATTTTACGTTCAGCAAAAATTCTAAACTGCAAAATAAATGATGAAGCGGCAGAGGCATTATCAAAGTCTTGTCGCAAGACTCCGCGTATCGCGAATAGATTACTAAAAAGATGCCGCGATTACGCTGAAGTGAAGGATAAAACCGTTATTGATATGGCGATTTTGAAAGATGCTTTGAAGAATTTGGGGATCGACGAACTCGGATTGGATCATGTCGATCGAGAGGTTCTTTCTACTATTATTGAGAAGTTTAATGGTGGTCCTGTTGGACTAAATACGCTTGCCGCCGCTACAGGCGAAGAACAGGATACCATAGAGGATATTTACGAACCATTCCTGATACAATTAGGGTTTTTGGAGCGCACTTCTAGAGGAAGAATTGCAACTGAACGAGCATATGAACATTTGAAAACTCCATTTCGTTTGATTTAAAGAAAAAAATCCTTATAATCATCGCGCATTTAACCCTGTTTATAATGAAAAAAATCTTATCAATATCGGCTTTATTGCTTATCACAATAAGCCTGATTTCGTGTTCGCTGACTGGTTCTGGCAAGCCAGAAGTCACTAATTTTACCGGCATTTTGACTGAACAAACTCCAGACGATAGTTATACTGGAAGTCATCTACTGCTTGATGACGCAGGCAAAGTTATTACTCCCCTACGCAGTCTGACCATCAATCTTTCCAATAGCGAATATCTGGATAATAAAGTACAGATTTTGGGAAAATTAAATACTGCTGATAATGTTTTTGAAGTAACCGGTTTGTCTGTTTTGGAAGTGGTCGATAAGAATAAGGTTAAACATGAACTGACAGAATATAAGAATATGGATTTGGGATTTAGACTGAAATATTATAGTGATTGGAAAGTTACAGAAGGTGGCAATATAGTGACATTTACTGCTCCTGGAGAAGAAGGTTCTTCTCCTGATGAAATTGTTATCACTCAATCCCCTTTTCTTTATGAAGCGCCCGTTGCGACCGAACCAGTAACTCCTACCGTCAACGACGTTGATGTAAACGAGCAAGCGCTGAAAGCTTATGCTGAAGAAAATAATTATTCCACGACTTTGAAATTAATAGGACCAGATCGAATGAATGCATTAGAAATAGATACTCCTGTGAAAATGACTACTCTTTATGTTACTGATTATTTTGTTTATAGAAATAGTTATGTTTACAATCTGCGCTTTACTCCCTCAGCAACCAATCCAACAGTAGAGAATAAAAATATTTTCAATGAAATGCTTTCTGAATTCCAATTCCTGCCATTTGGCAGTGGTTCTACAACTACAGTAACGCCAGACGCAACAACTTCTTCAGATACAACTACTTTAGACACAACAACTCCTTCTGACAAAGGATCCACTTCTACAGACACAGAAATTTTTACTATTGATAGTTCCGACACAAGTTCTTTCGAAAGTGCCCTCTATCATTTTTCAGCAAAATATCCGGCTGACTGGTATTATTCAGGAACAAAAGGCGTCGAGACCGACATCGCTCATCATTATGCTTTCAGCGATAACGCCGAAACAGAAAGCGAATTGATTGGCCTAGACATAATGAAAAACGGCAAACCGGCAGGTCAGCCTGATGCTCAGACTAGTGGCGACACTTATACCGTTTATGCAACTGTAGACGGACAGACTTATAAAATCAGCGGAAAAAAAGAATATAAGAATTTCATTGATACAATGGCGAAAAGCATTACTCCAATTCAAAATAGCGAGATTCAGTAGGAAGAATTGAAACAAAATGGCAATTATCATATTGACCAAGTTGCGCTGGCACTCTATAATAACGAGTGCTAAATTGTATATATGACCATTTTTGCGCTCTAGGTAAAGGATGAATGGTTCTCTGGGAGGCAAAATTATGATACAATTTACAGAAGTTTAAGAAGAAATTTAAAACAAAAAACATGAATGAATTCCACCAGTTTGATAAGTTCACAAAAGAAGCTAAACAAGCTCTAATCGTAGCGCAAGAAAAAGCGCGTGAAGCTAAACTAAATTATGTCGGCACCGAGCATATCTTGATCGGTATTTTGGCGCAGGAGAGCTCTTTGGGAGCTTCCGTGTTGCTAAATTTTGGAGTGTCTTTGGATAATGTGAATCTGGTTTTGAAAACCGTAGGAAGATCCTCTGCTCCAGCTCCTACAAATGAGCCGGCTGGACTTTCTGGTTTTGCCAAAGATGTGATTGAAAAAGCTGTGGAATGTGCGAAGGAATTCGGACATTCTTTTATTGGTACGGAACACCTGCTTTATTCTCTAGTTTCTCAGCAAAATACGGCGGCAACTGTGATTTTGGAAAACATGAAGGTATCGCCTGTTGATGTAAAAGAACAAATCCTTGAGATATTTGAAAGAGCAAAAAATATGCCACAAAATGGCGAGAATATGATGGGAGCAAATAATATGGCAAAAGGTCCAAACAACATGAATCCAATTGAATTCTTCTTGGCGGGATTGCATGGTGTTTTGACGGGACAACAAGGCGGAAAAGAAGGATATAAGGATGCTTATAAACACAAAAAAAGCGCTCCAGAAACTTCTGGTAAATCGACTACACCGGCTTTGGATTATTTTACGACTGACATGGTGAAGGAAGCTCGTGAAGGCAAAATTGATCCGATCATTGGTCGCAAAAAAGAAATCGAACGCGTGATCAGCATTCTTTCCAGAAAAACCAAAAACAATCCGGTAATTATCGGTGAATCTGGTGTTGGCAAGACTGCGGTTGTAGAAGGATTGGCTCACGCTATTGCTAAAGAAGCTGTCCCTGAAAATATGCTAGATAAGAAAATTCTTTCGTTATCAATGTCGTCTGTTGTGGCCGGCACGAAATATAGAGGAGAATTTGAGGAAAGAATTAAGCAAATTTTGGAAGAAGCTACTTCTCAAGATAACGTTATTTTATTTATCGATGAATTGCACACAATTATGGGAGCAGGAAGTGCTGAAGGAAGTCTTGATGCTGCCAATATTTTGAAGCCGGTATTGTCACGTGGAAAAGTCCAAGTAATCGGCGCAACAACTACAAATGAATATCGCAAAAATATCGAAAAAGATGCGGCTCTTGAGCGCAGATTTCAGCCTGTAACGGTTGAGGAATCTACCGTTGATGAGACTCTGGAAATTTTGGAAGGAATCAGAGAATCTTTTGAAGATCATCATAATTTGTTGATTACTGGAGAAGCTTTAAATGCTGCAGTGAAATTATCAAAGAGATATGTGAATGACAGATTTTTGCCAGATAAGGCTATCGATTTGATCGATGAGGCTGCGGCAAAAAAGCGTATGAAATCAAATGTAAATAACGGCAAAGTTCAGAAATTACAAAAGAAATTGCAGGGAATCATTAAGAAAAAAGAAGAATGTGTTTCTAATCAAGATTATGAAAAGGCAGCAGAATATAGGAATGAAGAACTTGAAGTTTTGAAGAAAATTGAAGACGAAAAATTCGTAAAAATTCCAAGAGAAAAAAGAGAAAAACTAATGGCGGATGATATCGCTGAAGTTGTTTCTTCGATGACTGGCGTGCCTGTAACAAGGCTTGTTAAAGACGATATTTCAAAGTTAAAGAATTTAGAGGCTTCCTTGAAAAAAAGAATTATTGGTCAGGAAGAAGCTGTGGTTGCTGTATCAAAAGCAATTCGTAGATCAAGAGCCGGTTTCGCAGATGAAAAACGTCCAATTGGATCTTTTATTTTCATGGGACCTACTGGTGTTGGTAAAACCGAACTTGTAAAAGCACTCGCTGAAGAAATCTACAATGATCCAAATGCGATGATCAAAATCGACATGAGTGAATTCATGGAAAGACATAATGCTTCTCGTCTAGTTGGAGCAACTGCCGGATATATCGGTTATGATGATGGTGGCCAATTGACGGAGGCTGTGCGTAGAAAACCTTATAGTGTGGTTTTGTTTGATGAGATTGAAAAGGCGCATCCAGATGTATTCAATCTACTGCTTCAGATTTTGGAAGATGGACAACTGACCGATGCAAAAGGTCGCACCGTTGATTTCCGAAACACAATTATCATTATGACTTCCAATATTGGTGCGAAGAAATTGACCGAAAAAGCCGCTCCAATTGGATTCTCTACCTCAAGCGAAGAAATTTCTAAAGCGGAGGAAGATTTTGACGAAATGAAAAGCGAAATCTTGAAAGAATTGAAGGATCATTTCAGACCTGAATTCTTGAACAGAATCGATAAAGTAATCGTCTTCCACGCTCTGACAAGTGAGAACATCAAGGAAATCGTAAAATTACACTTAAGTTATTTGCAAAAAAGATTGGAGTCAAAGAAACTC
Source organism: uncultured Candidatus Peregrinibacteria bacterium (assembly GCA_903847465.1). Lineage (GTDB taxonomy): Bacteria > Patescibacteriota > Gracilibacteria > UBA1369 > LOWO2-01-FULL-3 > CAINDQ01. Next base: position 13,385 of record CAINDQ010000015.1, on the reverse strand, counting down.
GTTCTTGCTACCAGTCCTTCAGCGTTGGATGTTCTTTCCAAGGCTGGTTACGATCCAAAATATGGTGCTAGACCAGTCAGACGTGCGATTCAAGAAATGGTGGAAGATCCACTAACTGAAAAATTCTTGGACGGAACGTTTAAAGAAGGCATGACTGTGAAAATCGTCAAAAAAGGCGACGGGATCACTCTAACGAGATAGATCTCAAGAGCGCCGAGAGTTTAAAGCCAAAAGAGGTAGGTTTTTGTTTAGCGTTTTGTAAAATAATCGGAAAATTTTACTTTTTTACATTCTTTGAAAATAATAAACTCGCGCTAAGCTCGGCGACTCCCGCTTGACTTCCGTCAACACTGTATTTATAATCCCCTCGCTTTTTGGTTTATAAAGTATTTTTATTAGCAAGACCGCTTTACGGACACAAAAAGCTTTAATATTAAAAGGTCTTGTTATATAGGGTCTATGAAACACAAAATCGTTGTGAGTTCAATTATGGAGGAACTCCTGAAAAGTGCTACAGACACAGTCATTCCGACGCCTGGTGCGTTGATTGATGGAACTGTAGTCTCCATTCTAAAGAACAAGGTTCTAGTTGACCTTGGTAGCGGTTATACCGGCGTCATTTCCGGTCACGAGGCACATGATAGTTTTGGTACCTTGAAGTCACTTCAAGAAGGAGATTCTGTCACAGCTTTCGTTCTCGAAGATGAAAATGATGACGGACTTGTCGTTCTGTCTTTGCGTAAAGCAAGCCAGAAGAAATCATGGAACAAATTCGTTACAGCTTACGAAACAAACGAATCCATCACGGTTATCCCAAGTGAAGCCAATAAAGGTGGTCTTCTACTTAATATCGATGGAATCAAGGGTTTCATACCAGTTTCACAATTGGCTCCTTTACACTATCCACGTGTGGACGGCGCAGATTCAAACCAGATTTTGACAAGACTACAAAAATTAGCTGGTGTTCCATTACGTGTTAAGGTTATCAATCTTGATCGTGACGGAGGCAAATTAATCTTCTCAGAAAAAGCTGCAGAAGAGGAAAAGAGAGGAGAAGCGTTGGATAAACTCGAGGTTGGAGAAAAGGCAAAAGGCAGAATTAGTGGTATCGTTAAATTTGGTATTTTCGTTACATTCGATGGACTTGAAGGATTGGTTCATATCTCAGAAATCGCTTGGGGCCATGTAAAAGATCCACATGACTACGGCAGACTTGGTGACGATGTAGATGTTTTGATTATTGGGAAAGAAGGCGACAAAATCAGCCTTTCTATGAAGAGACTTGTTCCAGATCCATGGATCGAAGCAAGCAAGAGATACGCTGTAGGAACTGTAATTGAAGGTGATGTAAACAGAATCACACCATTCGGAGCATTCGTAAAATTGGATGAAGAAATTAACGGATTAATCCATGTCAGCGAAATTTCCGAAGAAGAAGTTACAGACGCTTCAACAATTCTAAAAGTTGGTGAACATATCAAGGCAAAGATCATTTCTATTGATCCAGAAGAGCATCGTGTAGCTCTTTCTATCAAGGCTTTGACTGAAAAACCTGCCAAGAAAAAGAAAGAAAAAGCGGAAGATTCTGAAGATGAATCTGAAGAAGAAGGAGAAGACAAAGCTGAGAAAAAGGAAAAGAAAGAGAAAAAAGCTAAGAAAGAAGACACAGAAAAAGAAGAGGAGTAATTGATCAAGTTGAATATTGAAAGAGCCCTAGTTAATAGGGCTCTTTTTGTTGTAAAATGCCGTCCGTATGGAATTGAACAAAGAACAAAATCAGGCAGTAAATCACAAGAATGGGCCTGTTTTGATAATAGCAGGAGCTGGAACCGGCAAAACTCGAGTGATCACTTCGAGGATCGTGAATTTGATAAATAAGGAAGGCATTAAGCCTGAGAATATTCTGGCGCTAACCTTTACGGAAAAAGCCGCAAATGAAATGGTAGAAAGAGTCGACATGGATATGCCACTCGGATATAGCGAACTTTGTATCCGCACTTTTCATGCTTTTGCTGATCAGATCTTGCGCGAAAAAGGGCATGAGATAGGCGTAGACACGGGATACAAGATTTTGGATCAAGTTCAGCAATGGTTCTTTTTCAAGAAGAATCTTTTTGATTTTGAACTGGATTATTATCGACCGCTCGGCAATCCAAATAAATTTATTTATGATTTGCTTTGGCATTTCAGTAAATTGAAAGACGAGCTGATTACGCCGGAAGCATATATGGAATATGCCGAAAAACTGTCTGCAGATGAAAAGAAAAAGACTTTGGAAATTGCGAGGGTTTACAAGCAATATCAAGAACTTTTGATTAAGAATAATTATCTGGATTTTGCGGATCTGACAGGCTATGCGTTACGTTTACTTGAGACAAGACCGACTGTTCTCAAGGAATATCAGGAGCGTTTCCAGTACGTGCTGATTGATGAATTTCAGGATACGAATTATGCCCAGTTTAGGCTTGCTCTTCTACTTTCTCAGGAACACAAAAATATTTTCGTAGTTGGTGATGACGATCAAAGTATTTACAAATGGCGCGGTGCGAGTCTGAGTAACATGTTGCAGTTCGAGAAATCTTTTCCGGATTGTCAGAAGATTGTTTTGTCTGAGAATTACAGGAGCGCCCAAAATGTTCTAGATGGAGCTTATACTTTGATCCAAAACAATAATCCGGATCGACTTGAGGTAAAGAACGGAATAAACAAGAAACTGAGATGTAATGTTGCCGACGAGAATCTACTGATCGAGGCACATCATTTCCCTTCTTTTGTGCAGGAATCTTCTTTCGTTGCCAGCAAAATTCAAGAACTTCATCAAAAAGGAGGTTTAGAGTATCGAGATTTTGCCATATTGGTGAGGGCAAATCACCTGACTCATCCTTTTATTGATGAACTAAAATATCTGGGAATCCCCTATCAAGTAAGAAATCCGAAAGGTTTGCTGTCACTTGAAGAAATAAAAGATCTAGTTTCGGTGATCAGATTTTTGGCGAATCATAATGACGACATTTCTTTGTTGAGAATTTTGAAAATGGATGTTTTTGATATTCCAATGGCAAAGATTTTGGAAATGCTGAATAAACCAATCAAAGATCACTTGATTAAGGCTATAGAAGGCTCAAATCTGACTATTCCAGGAATGGAAAAAGGTGAAGAAAAAGTGTCAGAATTACTGAAAGAGCTGACCGATTTTTCCAAGAAAGAACCTGTGGGATTGGTGATCAATGAATTTCTAAAAAGATCCGGTTATCTGAAAAGTCTAATTCAAAAAGATAAATTTGAAGAAATCGAAAACATTAACGCTTTCGCAAAACATATCGCCAAATTCGAAAAAGATAATTCTGACAATTCCGTAATTGATTTCGCGAGTTACCTGAAACTGCTTGAGGAAGCCAATTCTCCGCTGGCAAATGATGACACGACGGATCGTGATTCCGTGCAGATTTTGACAACGCATGGAGCAAAAGGACTGGAATTTCCTTATGTATTTATCGTGAATGTGGTAAATCACCGCTTCCCTGGAACAAAACGAAGCGACGCTTTTGAAATTCCAAATGAGCTTACAAAAGAAATTTATCCTGAAGGAGATTACCATTTGCAGGAAGAACGAAGACTTTTTTATGTTGCAATGACTCGCGCAAAAAAACAATTATTTATAACTTACAGCACTCAGTACGAAGGCAACAAGAGCTGGAAAGTTTCGCCATTCGTAACCGAGATTTTGGCTGATAAATCAGTAAAACAGATCAAGCATGAAGAGACTGTCGATGCTATAAAAAAATTAAAAGAATTCAAAACGAGCAAGCCGATAATTTTCAATCTTCCTCCATTCAAGAAAAAATCATTGAGTTATAGTCAGTTCGACACATTCAAAACTTGTCCTCTGAAATATAGCTACAGATATATGATGAATGTTCCTAGTCCGCAAGCTCATGCGGCAAATTTTGGATCGAGCGTTCACAACACCTTGAAACAGATTTACCAATTATTGAAGAAAAAACAAAATGTCGACATGGCTATTGTAGAAAGTTTGTATGAAAAAAATTGGATTCCGTATGGTTATGAAAGCAAAGAGCACGAAGAAATTCGAAAAAAACAAGGCCTTGAAATCATGAAAAACTTCTACGATAAAAACAGCGATCCTTGGGTTATACCAGCCTTTTTGGAGCAGCCATTCAGTATCAGAATCGACGAGTTTAATATTACCGGACGTATCGATCGCATCGACAAATTGTCCGACGGAACTTACGAAGTGATTGATTACAAAACCGGCCGATCTAACGAAAAAAACTATCTAAAAAATGATCTTCAACTTTCTATCTACGCACTTGCTTGTCGTGATGTCTTGCACATTCCTGTTTCGAAATTGAGTTTGTATTACATGGAAGATAACGAAAGGCAATCAACTACTCGTTCAGACAGCCAAATTGAAGACGCCAAAGGAGATATTCAGGCTTTCATTCTGGACATGCAAACATCAAAATTCAACCCAACTCCAGGATTCCTTTGCCAGTTCTGTGACTTCAAAATCATTTGTCCAGCAGTCTAAAATTTATTTCCATTTTCCTCCAACACTAAGAGCGGCATACCAGGAACCAGCGTCTTTCTGGGTAGGAAGATTATAGGTAAAGTTCCCAGTGAGAACCACTCCGTTACCAAAATCATGATCAACGTATAACTGTGCCATGCTGGCGTAATCAAGAGGAGTAGTAGATCCGTAAAGCGTCGCATTTACTGCAGTCTCTCCTTTCCCTTTTGGATCTGGTATTAAGGCTCGGATCGCTCCGTTAATTGTGACTTTTCTCGCTACGGCGTCGTACAGGACTCCTCCATCAAGCCCAATATTTCCATCCCCAATTTTTACTTCACCAATTTTTATAGTTTTTGAAATATAGCCTAGCTCTCCTGTTTCTGGGGTCGTCTCAAAGTCGATAGTCCCCAAGTCTTCTCCCAAATCTAAACTCCCCGATATTGTGGCCTGACCTGTGACAAACCTTCTTTGTGCTGACGCATCAAGACTGATTCTTTGTTCCAAAATACTCAATGGTTCTTTGATAGCTTTCTCAAGCATTTCATCAACCTTTAATGACGTATCCAATCCTTCCAATACGCTCAATTGTTGTTCTCCTTTTAACGGGAATGCCGCATCAACCTGGCCCCTGTAAACATCTCCCGCCTTCTCATCCTTCATTGATGAACCGTCTCTTTTCGCAAGGGAATCATTGAGAGCCATTCTGGAGGCATCCTGAATCCCAGGAGTTGTTGGCAAAGCGTCTGAGCGTGCTTCAGTCGCTGGCTTTGGAACGTCTACTGTTGGCTTTGGCGCATCTCCTGGCTTTGGCGCATCTCCTGGCTTTGGCGCATCTCCTGGCTTTGGCGCATCTCCTGGCTTTGGCGCATCTCCTGGCTCTGGCACATTTTCACCAGCAAAGTTGACCAATCTATTCTCTTTAAATAATTTATTCATTTCCCAAGTCTTTCATTAAATTGTTTAATTTCATTTCTTCTTCTTTCTTGATTTCATTTTCCAAAATTCTCGGTACTTCTTTTGCCGCTCTTTTTGTTGCATACAAATTCAGGGCGGTAAAAACTTCCGCCACTCCAGCGATAACGATTTCCTTTTCTTTACTCAAATTCTTCTTTTGTTTTTCTGCCCAAAGCATAATCCTCGCCAATTCTTTCAGCTGAGCAGGGTCCATTTTTGGCAATAGCTTCTGCCATTTTTCTTTATCAGTTGCAGATAGATAAGAAGCTTTCTCTATGAGATCGACAAGGTCTTTAACAGTCATATTGAATTACTAAATATTCTTAGTAGCTGTACGGAATCTCTTTCGTATTGTTGTCTCTTGTTACTTCATCTAGATCTTTTGCGGTATCGATCTTGAAAGTGATAGTTCCCTTATCCGCGTAGTTGTACAACGCTTTTGGCGCAGGATAATTAAAACTGAATGAATCGCCTACTTCCAAAATTGAATAAGAATCGGTATTTGAAAAAACTTCTTCACCATTAACGTCGATAGCATATTTAAAAGGTACTTTTCCATCCAATGCTCCCGGTCCAAGATTTTTTATAGTGACAACCAATTGCAAATCTTCGCCAGCTTTTGGCTGAGAAGCAAGCGCAATATCGGCCTGCAAATCAGGTAAAGACGCTGCTTTTTCCGCTACCGTCGCAGCTTCTTTTTGACTCAACATTAATTGTCCTTTAAAGAAAGTTCCTTTTCCATAAGCTACAGAAACAACTCCCGCAACTACGATCAGTAAAATTACTGGAATCAACCATTTTGGACTTTCTCTTTTGATGATATTTTTTGGCATATTTTTGTATTGTTAATTATTTATTAGTCTTCGATATTTGGCTTTTCTATAAGCAAAAGTTCGGCTGCACCACCCGCATCGCCATCCGTAATTTTATAAATATCTTTGTCCATTTTTCCAAATTCTTTGTAAGCAGAATTATACATATTCACAGTCGTTCCCAAATTACTTCCAAGTTTCTGCATATACACTTCGTAAGTCGACATATGTCTGCCGAGTTCGCCAACTTTCTTGATAATTTCTTTCACTGATTCCTCCATTTTCAAAGCTTTTAATCCTTGCAAAACGGTTTCCAGATAAGCAAAGAAAGAGGTAGGAGAAACTATGATGACATGTTTTTTGAAAGCATACTCAATTAAATCAGAAGTATTTATATCCACATTTCCTACCTTATATATAAGGAGGTTGTAATAAATGCCTTCCGCAGGAATAAACATGAAGGCAAAATCAGTGGTGTCTTCTTTCGCTCGAATATATTTGGAAGTTTCATCGATACGATTCTTGATATCCATCTTAAATTCTTTCTCTAATTGTTCGCGTTTGGCTTCGTGAGTCTCTTCGGCTATCTTGTTATATTTCTCGAGTGAGAACTTGGCATCAATCGGAATAAGCTTATCCTTGAAGAAAATTACCGCATCAACGATATCGCCATTCTGGAATTTGTACTGCATTTTGTACTGACCTGGAGCAAGGACATTTCCCAAAAGTGCCTCCAAGAAATATTCACCAAGAATACCTCTCTGCTTTGGATTCTTTAAAATATTTTCAAGATTCTGCATTTTGCTTGTGAAATCCAGAACTTGTTTATTGGTACCTTTCAGCTGAGTAAGTTCTTCTGTCACTTCCTTGATCATCTGGGCACTCTGTGAAAACTGCTTCTGCAATGTTTCCGTAGAATGTTGAATCCCTTTGCTCAAGCGATCATCCATGCGATCGAGAATAAGTTTTGTCTCCTGACGATTGCTGCTCGAACTATCTCTAAAATCTTTTCTCAAAGCCTCAATGTAATCGAGGATGAGTTTGTTTTCACCGTCTGGCTTGTTTGTTTTCTTGAGTCCGGTAAGCCAAATGGCCAGAATTGCTGTAGCTATCGCTGTGACTATAATCGCTAAAATTATTTCCATAAAAATATTCTTAATTTGCGTTTGTAAATGTAACATGATTTTAAGAAATGAGTAAATACACTCTTGACCTATTGTATAAAATATAGTATGATGTAGTATAAAAATTTAAAATAAATAACAAAAACAAAATGAAAAACCTCACAAACTCTTTATTTCAAGAACACAGATTTGTGTTTGGCGCGATGGATGGCGGCCCAAAAGTGGAAGCTGCAAAACCAGTTCCAGTTCCTGTAGGCGAAACTCCTGAAGATGCAAAGAAATTAGATGCGCAGGACATGGCTCTAAAGGACTTGGAACGCTCAGCAAATGATCCTGAAGGATTAGCCACAGCATTTCAAAGAGCAACAGAAGCAACGAAAGCTGTATATGAAGGAAAAGACCATGATGCTGTAAAGCAAGGTCAATTTGAAATGGACAGAATGCTTCAGGCTATGGGAGTTACGGATCCTGAGCAAGTTGCGGCAATTCAAAAACAATATGAGTCTGCTTTTGTTGACCAAAATCTCGTAACGGCTGATGAAAATCTAATGACAAAAGAATTAGATGCCGCCTCTATGGAGGAAGCTGGTTATATACTTTATGATCTACAAGGAGTTTATAACGCTGAAGTAAGTACAACTTATGATCCAGAGATTGCCAAATATACAGAGCAATTAGGCTTTGCTAAAGGCGCAATCATTGATCAAACAAGAATTATTGATGAAGCAGATGCAACGATCGATGCATATGAAGACCAAGCAGGAGTTGTTCAAGATGACCTGAATAATTATTTAGCAAAATATAACATTAGTCCTCAATCAGCGGTATCTAAGGATTCTTTTAAAGCTTTACTTACTCAGAGAGAAGGAGGAGCAGATCTTGCAGACCCAGCAATAGTTGATCAAAAAGCTGATAAAGCATACAAGGTATACTTAACTAAAGCAGAGGCAATTACCAATAATGCCAAAACAATAGAGGAAGCTAAGGCCCAAAAAGAAGCAGCACAAAAAGCTTTGTCGACTGCAGAAAGCAGAGAATATACGGCCAATATGATGTTAAATGCTAGAGAAAGCGCCAAAAAAACTGCCCTACAACAAGTCACAGATGGAACGTATAAACCTGGGACAGGAGCTACTGCCATGGATCTACTGTCTGGTTCAAAGGATCTTGATCTCAACCATATGGCTGCAAATAAGGCAAGAGAGGACAGAACAAATTATGCTGGAGAACAAGCTGTGTTGGCAAAATATGCAACAATCACTCAGGATAAATCCAATGAACTATTAAGGGGAGTAGTTCTATCTAAACTTGGAGACATGGATAAAGCGAAAGTTGATGAAATGACGGCCAAGGATCAGCAAATTGCCGAATTGGCAAATAGCCATGATGGTGAAATTGCAAAAGCGGAGCAAGGCGTTCGAGCAAAATTGGATGGTTTCAGCGTAGACAAGAATGTACCTCTAGATGATGATAAAGCAATTTTAGATGCTTTGACTAAACATGTGGAAGGCTTGGTTTATGGAAAAAATGGTGAATACAAAGAAACTGCTCTAGATGGAGAAGTTGAATCAAAGGTGGCTAGAGGAATGAAAGCTATCGAGACTGCCAGATCTCAAGTAACAACAGCAAAAGCAGCAAAGGAAGCTGCCGTAGCCGTATTAGTGGGAGAAAAAGATCGAATCCAGGCATCAAGAGATCCTATCTCTAAAGCTATGGCTCAGTTGAATCAACCACCAGTAAGTCCAGTTATGCAGGCTGGAGAAGCAGCGCTTCCAGGAGAACAAGCCTTTGGAGAGCAATCAAGAACTGGTTCAGAAGGTTAAAAAAATTCCAACTTACTTAATTTAACAACAAAACAATAATGACAACTCTAACTTATACACAGGCGGTAGCAAATTATCAGGCTCTAGGAAAGAAGCTGGAGAAACAGCACCAAAATCTAAAGTCTGACATTGTAGCTTTTATCAAGGAAGCAAAGAAATATATTCAGGCCACCTCTCAGAAAAAGGATCAAGGCAAATTGGCCTCTCTTGAAAGCCAAATGAAATAGGTTTCAGAGAAAGACGACATCTCTTTACTTTAAGGCAATATTTCCGTAGACTACATCTGCTTTTTAAGCGGATTAAATTATGTCTACAAAAATTACCGATTTAGCTGAGAAAATAGGCATTGATGCCAAGGTTCTCCGTGAGAAAATCAAGGAGCTTGGGTTTGAAGTTACTCCAAAGGCAAGAGTCATCGAAGATGATGTGGCTGAGCTTATTTATGAAGAATTGAAAAAGAAAGAGCCAGTGACAGAAAAACCTGAAGGAGAAGAAGCTCCAGAAGACATAGCTGAAATCTATGACGAAGTTATTGCTCAACAGCAGGAAAGAGAAATTGTAAAGAATCAGAGAAAAAAGACTGCTGGAAAAGACAAGGAAGCAAAAATCCGTGACAAAGAAGCAGAACAAAAGAGACTTGCTCAACAAGCAGTTATTTCCAAAGATCTGGAAATTCCTGATGTAATTTCCGTAAAAGAGTTGGCTGAAAAAACTGGAATCAATGCCGCAAAAATCATTGGAGAATTGATGAAGAATGGTATTTTGGCTAACGTAAACCAACAAATTGATTTTGATACGGCACAGATTATTGCCGAAGACATGGGCATAAAGGTTCGTCGTCGTCGCATGGTGGCAAATACGGAAGATTTAATGTCTGGCGATATTACCAAAATGATTCTAGAGGACGATCCTGCTTTACTCGTAGAACGTCCTCCGGTTGTTTGTATTATGGGACACGTTGATCATGGGAAGACAAAACTACTCGATTTCATCAGATCCACTAACGTCGTAGCTGGCGAAGCCGGTGGAATCACTCAGCATATTGCGGCTTATCAGGTGACTAAAAAAGGAAAATCTATTACTTTCTTGGATACCCCTGGTCACGAGGCTTTTACTGAAATGAGAGCTCGTGGAGCCAAGGTTACGGATATCGCTATTTTGGTTGTGGCGGCAGATGAAGGCGTGAAACCTCAAACTATTGAGGCGTTGAATCATGCCAAAGAAGCTGGCGTTCCCATCATCGTGGCTTTGAATAAAATGGATAAGGAAGGTGCAAATATTGATAGAGTAAGGGCGGAATTGGCTGAACATGATTTACAATGCGAAGAATGGGGTGGAAAAGTAGTAATGGTTCCGGTTTCAGCATTAAAAGGAGACGGCGTTGATACTTTGTTGGATATGATTCTTTTGACGGCTGAAATGGAAAACCTGAAGGCAAATCCAAACCGTGAAGCGGTAGGAACTGTCGTAGAGGCTCATCTGGATCAGAATCTTGGACCGGTTGCAACTATTATCGTGAACACTGGAACATTGAGAATAATGAATAACGTGGTAATTGGTACTGCTTATGGCCGTATCAAATTAATGAAGGATCATACCGGAAAATCTATCGTTTCTGCCGGACCTTCCATGCCAGTAATGATTGCTGGACTCTCTATCACTCCAAAAAGTGGAGATATTTTGCAGGTAGTGAAGGATGATCGCACCGCAAAAGACAAAGCCGGTGAAATTGGCTTAATCATGAAAAGAGAGGAAGAAGAAAAAATGTCCGGACTCAATCAATTGATCTCTACCGTAAAATCAGAAAAGATTTTGAAAATAGTTTTGAAGGCTGATACAAAAGGATCCCTTGAAGCTATCAAGAATTCCATCTCAAAGATAAAAGACGAGGATGTTGCCATAAAAATCATTCATGGCAGTGTTGGTAGCGTGACAAAGTCGGACGTGATGATGGCTTCTGCAAGCCGTGGTATCGTAATCGCCTTCCAGACTGAATTTGACTCCCCTGTCGTTGGTAAAATTGCGACACACGAGAACGTAGAGATTAAAAAATACAGCATTATTTATGACTTACTTGAGGATATAAAGAAAATTTTGAGCGGTTTGCTTGAACCGGAAATATTTGAAGTTGTGCTAGGACGTGCGCAAGTTCGCCAAGTATTCTTCCACAAGAAAAACGATATGATTATCGGATGTAAAGTTCTTTCCGGAAAGCTTCAAAGCAAAGTGAAAGTTCGAATTATCCGCAATAAGGCTAACGATAGTGTCGATCAGATAGTTGGTGTTGGGCTCATTGATTCTTTGAGAAAAAATGAAGAAGTGGTGAGAGAGATTGGTGAGGGAAATGATTGTGGTATCAAGTACAAAGGTGAAATTTTGTTACAAGAAGGCGATATCTTGGAAGCTTATAGAGAAGATCAAAAAACAAGAACGATTTCTTAAATTCATCATAAATGCGTTACTCAAAACTTTTGGGGAAAACTAGGCATAATCCCCCATGTGATGCTGATAGTAAAAACGCCGCTCTGTTAACTCAGGGAGGATTTGTCGAGAAGGTTGCGGCTGGAATTTACAATATTTTGCCGCTTGGACATAGAGTTTTTACAAAAATTACCAAAATTATTAGAGAAGAAATGAATAGTGTGGGCGGACAGGAAATTTTGATGCCTGCGCTTCATCCGATTGAGCTTTGGCAAACAACAGGTCGCGATAAAACTATGGATGATATTTTGTATCGCACCAAGGCTGGAAACAAAGAATTTGTTTTAGGGCCTAGCCATGAGGAAACTGTCACTCCATTGGTGGCGGCGTACGTACAATCATATAAAGATTTGCCATTATCTGTTTACCAGATTCAGACAAAATTTAGGAATGAGCCTAGAGCAAAATCAGGACTCCTTCGTGGTCGTGAGTTTGGGATGAAGGACATGTATAGTTTCCATACTTCAGATGAAGATCTTGATGCTTATTATGAAGAAGTTAAAGCGGCTTATTTCCGTGTATATGAGAGATGTGGGCTTAAAGCTTATCTAATTGAGGCTTCCGGTGGCGCTTTTACGGACAAATATTCGCATGAATTTTCTGTAGTAACTGAGGCCGGAGAAGATACAATTATTATTTGTGATCATTGTCAGACAGCTCAAAATTTGGAGATTGCTCAGGGAAAAGTGGCTGATCCTGATCAAAAGGAGGAAGCAGAATTACCTTTGGAAGAAGTGAAAATCGAAAGAGGTTTTTCAATCAAAGAAAATGCTTTAGCGCACAAAGTGCCTGCACATCAAATTCTAAAAACAGTTGTTTATGATGTAGAAGGACATGGATTGATTGGCGTGGTAATTCGTGGAGATTTGAATATCAGCGAAGTGAAATTGGAAAATTATATGAAGAAAAGACTGCGCGCCGCAACTCCAGAGATACTGAAGGAAGTTGGCTTAGTGCAGGGCTATATTTCCCCTGTAAAGATGCCTGATTCTATCAAGATTTCCTTTATCGGTGACCATTCCATCAAGAATGTGAAAAATTTCGTGACTGGCGCAAATGCTTTTGCTGTCGACTATCGAAATGCCAATTTGGGTCGAGATTTTACAATCGCTGATTTTGCAGATTTTGCAGAAGTGAAAGGCGGATTCCATTGTGTAAAATGCGGCAGAGAATTAAAAGAACTCAAAGCTGTTGAAGCAGGAAATATTTTCAAACTTGGAACTAAATATAGTGAAGCCTGCAATTTCAAATTCACAGACAAGGAAGGCAAAGAACAGCTCGTTATCATGGGCTGTTATGGCATTGGCACGACTCGTTTGATTGGAACCATCGTCGAAGCTATGAACGACGCAAATGGCATTATCTGGCCAATGAACGTGGCTCCATTTCAAGTATATTTAGCTTCTATCGGCAGTGACGAGAAAGTTTTGGCACAAGCTGATAAATTATATAAGGATTTGGAGAAGGCTGGCATTGAGGTTTTGTATGATGACCGCAAAGACAGCCCTGGAGTAAAGCTAAAAGATGCCGACCTTATTGGTATTCCTCTGCGCTTGGTTATCAGCAACCGTACTTTGGAGAAAGAAAGCGTTGAGTGGAAAGCGAGGACAGAAAAAGATTTCAAACTCGAAAGTCTCACAGGTATTGAGAAAAAAAT
>CAINDQ010000014.1 GCA_903847465.1 uncultured Candidatus Peregrinibacteria bacterium | reverse complement strand
TGGAATCCAGGACAAGGTGAAGAAAAAGAAATTTTTAAATTGGAAGAATTGGAAGAAATTTTCTCAATGGAAAATGTCCACAAAGCAGGTGCGGTTTTCAATCTAGAAAAACTGGATTGGTTTAACTGGAGATGGCAAAAAGAGCTTTTCACAGCCGAAATCGAGGCCTTAGCAAAAACCATCGATCCAGCAGTAAACATTGAAAAGAACCCAAAAAAAGATAACGTTTACACTTTCAGTAGTCCTGAAAAACAACAAGAATTTGTCAAAGAAAAATCCAAAAAACTTTACGAAAAGTGCAAGGATTTCTTACCTGCCACGTATCAAAATACGGACGAGAAATTACTGGGAGCTTTGCTCACAATAGAAGAAAAAATTCTGAAAGATCCAAAGTCTGCTGAAGAAAATATTGGCTTCTATTTCTCTCTCCCCGACTATGACAAAGAATTATTGACTCACGAAAAAATGGGGGTAGACTTAAATCGGGCAAAAACATCACTTATAGAGGCAGAAAAAACATTACAGAGTTTGACGACTTGGGAAGAGAACGACATTAAGGATTCGCTGCTTAAAACTATCGAGAATCTACAGATCAAAAACGGTCAGTTACTTTGGCCACTACGCGCCGCCCTCACAGGACTTCAATTCTCACCAGGAGCATTCGAAGTAGCGCATGTCCTAGGCAAAGAAGAAACCCTAAAAAGAATCAAAATTGCTCTAGAAAAATAACAAAACAACATGAATTTCGATGAGATTCAAAACACCATAGAACACCTAAAAAAAACCTGCAAATGTCCGCAGTGTGATAGTGGATACGAGAATAAAGACATCAACCTTGTCGCGACAACAACTATAGAAGGTTTATTGGAAATGAAATGTCCTAAATGTCACGCTTCAACTCTTGTGACAGTTGTGATCACTCCTGTTCTTGAAGTCCAAGAGCACAATCATCGTCCACATAGAAGTATTTCCGACAACGAACTTCTTGATCTCAAAAATTTTCTCTCAAACTTTAACGGAGATTTTAAAACAATCTTCAACCAATCCTCTAATCAAAAATAATGAAAAAAATTCTCTCAATCCTATGCGTTTCTGTTTTCTTCTTAGTAGGCTGTTCCATCGTAGATGAAGCAAATAAAATCGGCACTGATGTTCAAAATTCCGTCGATAAAGTCACAAAAAAAGCTGAAGAAACAGTCCAACAAGTAGAAGAAACAAAGGCAAAAATTGAAGACAAACTAAACCAGATCAACGCTGCTAAAGACAAAATAAAAGATGCAGCTGATGCCGTAGGAGAAATCGTTAAATAAAGTCCCTTTTCATGCTTAAGTGTCAATTTCACGTCCATACCTCAGGCGATCCTGTGGATCATATTCCATATTCACCGCAAGATTTAATCAAGAGAGCCCAACAATTGAACTATGACGTAATCGCTATCACTTGTCACAACAAGGTTGTTTTCACAAAAGCCTTACAAAATTATGCCCGCGAACATAACCTTATTTTGATTTCAGGAATAGAATTAGAAATCGATAAAAAACATATTCTCGTCATAAACATTGATCCAGATATCGAAGACGTAAAAACATTTAAACAACTTCGAGCATACAAAGTGGCTCATCCAGACTGTCTTATTATCGCCCCTCATCCATTCTTCCCAGGGAAAAATTGTTTGAAAGAAAAACTCATTGATAATATTGATATTTTCGATGCCATCGAGAATTCTTTTTGCTACACAACTACAAAAAACTATAACAAGAAAGCGCTTACGATAGCCAAAAACCACAACAAACCGATTGTAGCAACTTCAGACAGTCACTTCTTGAAAAACTTGGATTTGGGATATACCATGGTCGACAGCAAAAAAGATATTCACTCAATAATAAAAGCAGTAAAACAAAATAAAATCACCATCGTTCACTCCCCTGTTGGTTATTTAAAAATTTTCAAAACGATCCTCGTTGGTGGACTTTCAACTCTTCTTTTCAAGAAAATCTTCAAAGCATAGATTGCACAACTCTCAATTTCTACTATAATTATAACATCTCATTCTTATTTTTATTATTATGATGAAACACTTTATAAACTATTTGCATTCTCTTGCCAGAAAGAATGCTAAACATATAGTTTTGCCGGAAGGCAACGAACCTAGAGTTCTTCAAGCAACTCAAGAAATCCTCGAGAAAAAAATCGCCAGAATAACTCTCCTTGGCAATGAAACTGAAATAAAAAATTTAGCAAAAAAACTAAAATTAAAAATCGATTGGAAACAAGCACAGATCATCGATCCGTTAAAATCTCCATTAAAAGAAAAGTACGCAAAAGAATATTACGAACTTCGCAAAAACAAAGGAGTTACTGAGAAACAAGCCAAAGAAACGATGAAGCAAAATAATTATTTTGGCACAATGATGATTCAATTAAACGATGCCGATGGACTTGTTACAGGAACTCAACATCCAACTTCAGAATCAATTCGTCCAGCTTTGGAAATCATCAAAACCAAAGAAAAATTTCACAAAGTTTCCGGAATTTTCTTCATGGTCTTTGAAAAACGTGTCATCCTTTTTGCCGATGCCGCAATCACTATCGATCCAAATGCTCACGACTTAGTAGATATTGCCATCGATACCGCCGAAACAGCAAAACGATTCAAAATTGAACCAAAAGTGGCCCTTCTTTCTTTCTCTACAAAAGGCTCCGCAAAACATCCTTTCATTGATAAAGTTCGTGAAGCTGTTGCAATGATCAATTATCAAAGACCAGACCTTATGGTTGATGGAGAACTTCAAGTTGATGCCGCAATTGTTCCAGGAGTAGCCGCCAGAAAATGCCCAACATCACCTCTAAAAGGAGAAGCTAATGTTCTTATTTTCCCTGATCTGGAAGCCGCAAACATCGCCTACAAACTAGTAGAAAGATTAGCGAAAGCAAAAGCAATTGGACCATTACTTCAAGGACTAAAAAAACCTATCAACAAAGTTTCCCGTGGTTGCAACTATCAAGACATCGTAAATGTTACTGCCTTTACAGTTTGTGAATGTTACGAACCTTAACCCTAAGAAAAATGGATGACCTCAATGTTTTGAACATCCCGGCGTTCCAAAGAAAACGAAGCATTTCAGCTCACGCAAAAAAACAAGCGTCATACATGCGCGCAAAATCCACCGTGAGGGTAGACAAGCCCACCGCAAGGGTGGATAAACCAGAAAAGAAAACACGCGTCAGAAGATCAATACCCCGCCTCGAAGAAAGTCTTATCGATATTCCAACTCGTCAAACATATCCTTCTCAAGATTTATTTCCAGAACCAATGTTTGGCACAGAAGAATATTCTCAGCCAGAAGCCAAGAATTCAACATTCAGAGAGATGAAAATTTGTGGGAAATGCGAAGGATATTTCGACAAGATTGATGTTGCCGTGGTTTTATTAACAAGTGCTCTTCACGTCGGAGATTCTATTCTTTTTGAAACAAACGATGGCCTTTTCGAACAAGAAGTTTTGTCCATGCAAATCGATCGCAAAGATATTTCGATCGCTCGTGCCGGAAGTGATATTGGATTGAAAGTCTTGATGCCGCCAAAAGTAGGCGGTCTTGTTTACAAATCCATTTAATAAACCTCAATGAAAATCCTCGTAATTAATTCCGGATCATCATCCTTAAAGTTTAGTTTAATTAATTCCCAAAAATCTTTTCAAGAAGAAGCAACTGGCCACATCGACGGCATCGCTCTTCCTTCCTGCATTTTTATTTTCAAAAAAAACAATAAAGAAACTACAACTAAAATTCGCGTAAAAGACCATCAAGAAGCCATAAAACTAACTCTTGAGACTTTGCTAAAAACAAAAGTCATCAAAGATTTAAAAGAAATTGGTGCTATTGGTCACCGAGTAGTCCATGGTGGGGAAAAATACACAGCACCAACTCGCATCAATCAACAAGTTATCAAAACCATTAAAGATCTTTGCAAACTCGCCCCTCTTCACAATCCTGCAAATCTAACAGGCATTCTCGCCTGCCAAAAGATCCTTCCAAAAACTCCCCAAGTCGCCATTTTCGACACAGCTTTCCATCAGACAATGCCTGAAAAAGCTTATCTGTATGGCCTTCCTTACGACTTATACAAAAAACATGGCATTCGTCGCTACGGCTTTCATGGAACAAGTCACAAGTACGTAATCAATGAAGCACGCAAACTTCTAAAAAAGAAAAATGCCAAAATTATCTCCTGTCACATTGGCAATGGGTCATCAATCACTGCCTCTTTAAATGGAAAATCCATCGATACTAGCATGGGCTTAACTCCCCTCGAAGGCATCATTATGGGCACCAGATCAGGCACCATCGATCCTGCAATCATCTTTCATTTAGAACAAACTTTGCACCTTTCTTCAAAGGAGATTTACAGCATCCTGAACAGCAAATCAGGCCTTCTCGGCATCTCCCAAATCAGCTCCGACATGCGCGAAATTTATGCCGCTTACAAGAAAAATAATCGCTTTGCCATTCTCGCCATCGAGATCCTTTCTTATCAAATTGCCAAATATTGTGGAAGTTACGCTTCAATTTTAGGTGGAATTCATGGTATAATATTCACAGGTGGATTAGGTGAAAAGGCTTTTTACGTCAGAGAAAAGGTTTGTAACTATCTGAAATTTCTAGGCCTCACCCTTGATCCGCAAAAAAATAAAAATTGCGAAAAAATTATTTCCACATCAAAAAGTAAAATTAAAGTATTCGTAATCAAGACAAACGAAGAGAAACAAATTGCTATAGAAACAAAACAAGTTCTCACAAAAAAATAAAAATTAATTTTCAACATCATGATCAAACTCATTCCTACCAGAATTCCTATCAAGGTTGGCGATAAATTTATTGCCATTTTAAACGAGCACACAGCTCACAAACTTGATCTACATGCCGGCGACCGTGTCCTCATTAAAAACGGCCGCAAAGGCGAAATTCGAGCCCTTCTTGACGTCACAGAAAACGGAGAAATTCGCGACACCGAGATTGGTCTATACGAAGAATCTTGGGATAAATTAAAAGCAAAAAGAGGAGACAAACTTGTTATTACAGTTGCTGAAAAACCTCTTTCCATCATGTACATCAAGGACAAACTTGAGGGAAAAGTGCTAACAAAAAAACAAATCGACGAAATCATTCAAGACGTAGTTGAAGACGATCTTTCCGACGTGGAAATCGCTTATTTTGCAGCAGGATGTTATACGACAGGTTTAACTGACCAAGAAACTGTTGATCTAACAAAATCGATTGTTGAACATGGCAGTCGTTTGAAATTTCACAAAAAAGTAGTAGTAGATAAACATTGCATCGGTGGTGTTGCTGGAAATAGAACAACCATGATTGCAGTCCCTATTCTGACATATCTTGGCTTAACAATGCCAAAAACTTCTTCCAGAGCGATCACTAGTCCATCTGGAACAGCCGACACTATGGAAGTTCTCGCAAACGTTACAATTTCTGGTCCTCGCCTACAACAAATCGCCAATAAAGTTGGCGGATTTATCTCTTGGGGTGGTGGCGTCGATCTTGCAGCCGCAGATGACAGAATGATTCGCGCCAGACATCCATTGAGTCTCGATCCACCAGGAATGCTTTTGGCTTCCATCATGGCAAAAAAACATTCTGTTTCTTCCACTCATGTCATTATTGATATTCCAGTTGGACCTCAAGTAAAAATCAAAACTAAAGCCGAAGGCCAAAAACTAGCAGCAAAATTCGTATTGCTCGGCAAAAAGCTTGGAATGATTGTAAAAGTTGTCTTAACAAATGGAGAAGAACCAATTGGTAACGGAATCGGCCCAATCTTAGAAGCAATTGATGTTATGAAAGTTTTGAAAAATGAAAAAGATGCTCCTCAAGATTTGAAAGAAAAAGGAATTGAATTAAGCGCTGAATTGCTTGAACTTTGTGGCAAAGCAAAGAAAGGGACAGGAGAAGCTATCGCCAGAAAAGTTCTTGAATCAGGCAATGCTTATAAACAAATGATGAGAATTATTCAGGCTCAAGGTCCATCAAAAATTCCGCTTGTACCAGGCAAATTCACCCAAAAAGTAGTAGCCCGAAAAAACGGTAAAATCGTTACATTAAATAATGGTCTTATCGCCCACATCGCCAGAACTGCAGGCGCTCCAACAGACAAAGGCGCCGGCGTATTCCTCAATAAAAAAATTGGCGATACAGTAAAAAAAGGCGAAGTCCTTTACACAATTTATGCTGAAGTAGCTGAGAGACTAAAATATTCTGAAGAATACGATCTCAATGGTGTCTTCATAATTAAATAAATGCTAGAAAATGACCTACGAAGAAATTGTTCAAAAAATTAAAAGTCTGGAAATCCAAGGCGCTCAAAATATCGCCATCAAAGGCGTGGAAGCTTTTGGATTAAAGATGAAAGAGACCTCTGACAAAGCACTTCTTCAAAAGTACGCCGATGAAATTATCGCTACCCGTTCAACAGAACCAGGTATGCGTAATGGCATCAATTTCTGTTTAGGAAACGTCGGAGTTATCGAAAATCCAGCCGAAGTAGCCATCAAACATTTTCAAGAAAGCAATAGAGCAATTGCCGAAATCGGCGCAAAAAAGATCAAAGATGGCATGATTGTTTTCACTCATTGTCACTCCTCTACCGTCGAAGCAATCATCTTGAAAGCGCTTGAAGAAGGCAAAAAATTCGAAGTATACAACACTGAAACACGCCCAAAATTTCAGGGACGTATCACAGCAACCGAACTCGCTAAAGCCGGAATAAAAATCACCCACATGGTGGACAGTGCTGGCAGATCAATGATTAAAAAAGCAGATTTATTTCTATTTGGATGCGACGCTATCACTAGCGAAGGCTTTCTAATCAACAAAATCGGCACAGAATCTCTAGTCGATGCCGCCAATGAAGCTGGCATTCCTTCATATTCTTGCACAGATTCTTGGAAATTCGACACCGCTACAATCGGTGGATTCGAAGAAGCAATCGAACAAAGAGATCCAAATGAAGTTTGGGAAAATCCACCAGAGAATGTCACAATTTACAATCCTGCTTTTGAGATTACTCGCCCAGATAAGTTCACCGGCGTAATCACCGAAATCGGCGTATACAAGGCCGAAACACTCGTTCTAGAATTTCAAAAACACTACCCATATTTATTCAAAAAGTAGTAAATGGCTATCACGAAAAAAGACCTCAAATTTCTAGAAATTATCGACAAACTCGAACCGACAGCAAATTGTCTTCGAGCTAATATCGCCTGTATTTTAGTAAAGAACGGCAAAGTCTTGGTAAAAGCCACCAACGACTGGCATCCAGAATTAAATTGCAAAAAAATCGGCTGTATCAGAAACATCCGCAATGTTGCCTCAGGCACTTGCCGCGAAATATGCTACGGTCTATGTGCAGAGCAATGGTGCCTAACCGAAGCGGCTAAAAAGGGCTTAAAAGTCAAAGGATCGACCGCTTACGTTACCAAACATCCATGCCGCATTTGCGAGAGCATGCTGACCGAAGCCGGCATCAAAAGAGTGGTTTTCCAAGAAGGTTATCCTGACGTACTTCCAAAATTCCACCTATTCAAACTAAGAGGAGTCATCGTAGAACAAGGAGTCAATACAGACAAAAAATCTCCACGCAGATTGCTCACTCCTTCTATCTAAAAATTCACGATCAATATTACTTTAGATCTGACTCGAGAACTTTATTTGCCGTGAGAATGTACATTTTCTTTGCGTCAGCATCCACGTACATATCCCTCAATTCTCCCACGTTACTAAACAAATATTGAGTCTGGTAATTAAGATTGCCGGTAGTTGTTTCTTTTAGATATACAAGCACTCTTCCCTCTTTGGCATCCATTACGTAGATCTCATTCAACTTCTCATTTGTATAGATAACTTTAGGATCTTTTAGAGAATTGAAAGGCGCATTGTTGATATAGAATTTAGCTTTCTTGCCTGCATAATATTTACTGATATCACCATTGCTACTCAAAACATAGACATTAGAATCAATCGTAATGCCTTGAGCCTTTGAAAGGTCAGTAGTCTCGGTCAAATAACCTTCTGCAGGACCAAATTTCTCATTCAAACCTTTGTAAGAATATCTCCAGATTTGATTACTGGCAGGGTCAAGAATATAGACACGATTGCCCCATGAAGTAATGGCTACTCCTTTATGGAATACCCCATCATCTGTACTCATCAACTTCATCAAACCATCTTTATACTCAATCAATTTTCCACTTTTGGTCATGAATACTATTGAACTTCTGTCCGCAAAACCAGTAGCTGCAATAACAGTTTCTTTTTCATCTATAGTTAATGGTGGTTGGACTTGATTCAAAACAACCTGATACAAAGCATTGTATTCAAAAATAAATAATTTCCCAACAATATCCACAAAACCAAGCGCACTTATGTCAGACCTAACTTTTGTCAGATCAAGATACACTTTTGGTTGTTCTATTCTCTGCACATTATCCAGTTTGTCACGAGAAGTCTCGATCTGAACAAGATAAAGTTTCGCTTTTTCTCTGTAATAACCAGAATTTAGAACGCTCAAAGCATCAGTATAAGCCTGATCCAGAATAGTTTTTGCGTTTTCTTTATCAAATGAACCCTTTGTTTCAGCCTCTGTAATTTTGTCCTGAACCGTCAAAAGCACCTTATCCAATTTCTCAATTTCACTACGTGTTGCCAAATTATCTTTGGCTACCCAAATCCCCACCATCAGCACCACAATCACCAAAATCAAAATAGCCAAAATTTTATCTTTACCAAAACCACTAGAGAAAAGTCCTTCTCCAAATGACTTCACTCGACGACTCACGGAACTAAATCCATCGCCTACAGAAGCCATTATTTTATTTTCACCCATTCTTTCTTTTTGCATGTTCTTCGCTTTTCCACCAAGTCCTTTTAACGCTGTAAAGAACTTTCCAGTCAAACTTTCTTTTTCTTTAACAGTTTCAGAAGCATAACCTTCAAGCAAACTTCTATTTGCTGTATCCGGTTGCTCTTTTAATTCTTGCAATTCCTCAGATGTAGCAGCCTCAAACATAATGCCTGTAAGCCCTACACGACCAAGAATTTCAGTAGAAATAACTTCTCTCATTTCATTCAAAGATTCCATCACGCTTCGTTTATTCACACATTTCGCCAAATCGGTTTTGCTGATATAGCGAAGTAGTCTTGTTGTTGAGAATAGGACCAAATCCCCCGCTTCAATCTTTCCACTAGCAATACTACTGAAAATATCGCCACTTTCTGTCGCCTCATCACTTAAACCTTCGCTAACCACGCTCACATATCTCTTTCGAATCAAATAAGCCTCAGCATCACCTGCCTGAGTTAGATATAAAACATCTCCTAATATAGCGGAGATGATGATATTCAAATTGCCAATATATCCTGAAAACTTCTGTTTTTTGAGCTCGATCAAGGTGTCATTCACTCCTCTCAAAGCCACTTCAAATCTCTCATATGGATCTCTATCAACATTCTCAAAAAATTTCGCCTGCATCGTTTCAAAGATGATTTTCCCTATTTCCTCAGCGTCAACTTGGTTGTTTTGCACCTCCAAATTGATAAAAATCTGTCCGCTTTTGTCTCCGTGTTCCTGAAACAAGTCATACGAATAATTCTCCAAAAAACTGTTGTCGTCCCTACCGACAAATAAAAATTCATAATTTGCTTTTAAAGCCATACAAAGTTTTTTAAAAATGTCTATGTTGCTTGAAATATACAAAACAACTTGTCTACTTGCAAGGTTTCATTTGTAGTTAAGGAAGTTTAGTTGACTTCTTGCCGCCTTAATTATAGAATCTGCACGCTAATTTCAAAAAACTAAGTACCTAATCATAATACAATGCTGGCAAAACTAAAAAAACGAAAAAGATTGCGAACTCATGGATTTATGAGCAGAAGCGCAACCGTGTTGAATAAACGCAGAGCAAAGGGCAGAAAAGAGCTTACAGTGAGCATTCATTCCAAGTAAAATTGCTTCATTTCTAATGATAGCTAAAGACTTTAGATTAAAGCGCAATCAGATAGATTATCTTCTTGATAAAGGCATTTCTACGAGGACTCAGCTTTTCATTGTCAGATATGTAGAAAACAATAAAGACTTTCCCCGTTTCTGTGTTATCATAAGCAAGAAAATCGATAATAAAGCTACTGTTCGGAACCTAGTAAGAAGACAAATTTTACGCTACATTTTTATTTTCTAAAGAAACACTTAAAAGTTTAGTAATTAAAGACATAATTGATGGTTGTTACGAT
>CAINDQ010000013.1 GCA_903847465.1 uncultured Candidatus Peregrinibacteria bacterium | reverse complement strand
GAATTTTTATTGGCAACAAACATCACTCTCGATCTACTTTTTGCCGACCCAACCCTCATCAAAGATCCAGAATACTTAGCAACTCAACTCACTCCTTTAATTTTTAATCTTGAAGAAGAAAGAGCTTCTGACAATGAAAGAATAGAAAAACAAGCCAAAACTATCCCTGCGGACATTACCGAAGAGGACAAAGACAAACTTCTAAAACCATTAACAGACCAAGAACTCACAGACAAATTCAAAAAGGATTTCATCACCAAAATCAGTCAGAAAACCAGACCGGAAATTCTTCTCGCCGAAAAGCTCCCTCCGGATAAACTGACCCAAATCGGCAGTTTGAACCTCTCTGGATTTAAAATAGTGGACACCAATGTTTACGCTTATCCTGCAGAAATAATAGACCTTGGCTCAGCCGCCGAAAAGCTAGCCCCTATCTTTGATGTCGCCGCTTCAAAACTCCAAACAATTCTAAAAGGCCTCAACAGATACGTCGTTCTAAAAACAAAACTTTCTCCAGACACCTCCGACAAAATTTCCGCAATGATGACCAAAGAAAAATTAAAATTCTCAGGAATCGGCATGACCGAACAATCATTCAGATATTATCCGGAAGGTCCTTTGGCTGCGAGTGTTCTCGGTTATGTAAACAACGCAAACCTCGGACAATATGGACTTGAAAGCTTTTTCAACACACAACTCCAAGGCATCGCCGGCAAATTTCAAACAAAAAAAGACTCTGTCGGACGTCAAATTACTGTTGGCGACAGCATCCTCGAACCAGCCGTCGATGGAGACAACATTGTCCTCACGATAGATCGTTCTGTTCAATTAAAATTAGAAGAAATATTGGCGAAAGCCACTCAAGAATTCAGAGCGGATAACGGCCAAGCAATGGTTATGAATCCAAAAACAGGCGAAATTATAGCGATGGCCACCTATCCTTCTTTTAATCCAAATACTTACGGAGAAGTTTTCAAAAAAGTGGAAACAAGCTTCACTCCCGAAGAAGAAAAAAATCTCTATCCTACAAAAGATCCAGCGATGTTTTACTATTACACAAATCCCTTAACCCTATCCAGATATCCTATTTTCCTTCAACTGGACGAACAAAAAAAACTACATTATTACCGTTACGAAAACTTTATAGGTCCCGAAGTTTATCACAACAAAATAGTTTCATGGCCTTATGAACCTGGGTCCGTTTTCAAGGCAATTGCCATGGCCTCAGCTATAGATGATGGCGACGTTACGCCAAATACAACTTACAACGATTCCGGTCCGGTCGGCGTAGATATGAACGTTTATACCGGCAAATACGACTTCGAAATCAAGAATGCAACGGGGTATTACGGCTTAGTAAATATGTCCACGGTCCTCGCAAATTCACTAAACACCGGCATGACTTTTGTTTCAAAAAAAATGGGCGCCGCCCTCTACTACAGTTATCTAAAAAAATTCGGATTCCTAGATAGAACTGATATTGAATTTGATTCCGAATCTCTCGGAAAAATGGAATATTTTGACGGCTGGACAGAATCAGAATTGGCTACTCACGCCTTCGGACAAGGTTTAACCATCACCATGATTCAATTAGCCAATGCTTACTCTGCAATAGCCAATGGTGGCATTCTAATGCAACCACATATCGTCAAGGAAATCCGTCATCCTGACGGCACGGTTATGACAGTTGATACAAAAGAAATTCGTCGCGTTATTTCTGAAGACACTTCCGCAAAAGTCACAAAAATGCTTATCGGAGCGGTAGAAAATGGCGTGGCAAAAGAAGCCAGAGTAGACACTCATTATCTCGCCGCAAAAACAGGAACAGCCCAAACTTACAAATACAATCGCGTTCTAACAGGCTTAGGCACAACCATCACTTCCATAGCCGGTTTCGCTCCTGTAAACGATCCGAAATTTGTTTTAGTTATCAAATTTGATTATCCACGTTCCAGCATTTGGTGTGCTGAAACAGCCGCTCCCACCTTCCAAAAAATGGCCGCATATCTTTTCGACTATTACAACATTCCACCAGATAGATAAAATTTTTATTTAGCGACATCATCAATCACTACTGGCATTTTTGCCTTTGGAGTTCTCATTTGATCAGGAGGAAATTTTGAAAAATCAGTAACACCCTGTCCTCTAAAATACTCTTCATATATTTTTTGAATCTGCAAATTCGTTAATCTGGAAGTCCTAATACAACCATGTGAAGCCGTTTCCCCTAGCAAAGGTTCTTCATTTGTCGGATGCATAAGGTATGATGTACGAACATATTCTCCATTTTCAGATTTGAATAATCGAAAAATTTGATAAGGTTTCTGTTCTATACGCATAGCTTCCCGACCATAAACTTCAGCACCTTCCCTGATTGAAGAATGATCAAGACCCACCACACTTCCAACATAATAGACTCGTGATGGAGTAGTATGATCGTCTTTTCCCCACCTCAATTGATCCCCTGTGGAGGCCAAATTGCACGATTTCAGACTCAATTTTTGCTGAGCTTTCTCATATTTATAAACAAGCACATATTGCTCACCTGGATTTTTATTCACAAAAGTCACGTATGGCAATTCTTCCGGAATCACCACTTCTCCGGATTTTATTTTCGCCATAAGCTTTCTTTCGATTTCAGCTCTATTGTAAGAAAATCTCTCATAAGCAGCTTTATATAAAAACACATTCATCTTGAAATCCCCGATTTCTTTTAAGAATTTCTGATTGAGAAAAAAGGCTTCTTTTAGGCTTTCGCGAGCACCAGGATCGGCTTCAGTCCCCAGTCCGCCCTTGAGTTCGGAAATACGCTCAACGATTTTCCTAATATTTTCATCTAAAACTGGTAACATTCGTCCAAAAAATTGCGACTTTGTCAGCGCATAATCAGGAGAAGTTCTATCCATTGCCGCTATTTTCCCAATATCATCGACGAACGGCCTAATCACGTCAGGATATTGCTTCGCAAACTCCAAAAGATATCCGTCATCCCAATTTATATCAATCCTTCTCATCATTTCCATTCGCTCGCTGGCCCTATCTGGGCTTTTTTTGACCCTATCCGCACCTTTTACTGGAATACCAGGAATAACTGCTTGTGCCACCTCGGCACCAATGGCCACACCTCTGGTTGAACCAGACGTACCCTCTTGTTTAACATCCGTGTTTACGTCCGGAGTTGGCCCTGATTTTGCATCTGGTTTTCCTTCTTGTCCTGTCGGCATTTTGTTTTTTTATAAGTTAACGAATTATACACCATTTTTCAGCTGAAAGAAAGCCCTTGGCCTTTGAAAGACCTATTTGCGGTCTTGCCAGATTTGCAGTCTTGTGATACAATAGCCTACTAGTTATAAAACTATTATGCCACCAAAATCACACTTAATAAGCCCAGATCCAGTAAAAAGAACTGAGGCCATGAACGACCTTAGAAGTTCTTTAGAGTGGAATCAAGAGAGAATTGCGCATGCTAAACTCGAATTCCCAAAGCCTATTGCGGGTATAATTGGCGGCATTCGCGAAGGAGTCAGAGGAATTTTTCAATCTGCCGGAAAACTAGCAACAGACCTTGTCACTCGTCCTTTAGCAGGGGTTGTGAATATGGGAAGATTAGCTCTTGATGCGGCCACAAGACTTCCCCCTAGAGTAGCTCTTATAAGCGCCGACTTCTTCAGTGAAAAAACTTTTGGTACAGCTTCTAAGTGGATTAGAAATTTCCGTGAAAAAATCTTCAAGGCCCTAAGCCCAAAAGAAGCACATGGTGGACATGATGCCCACGGAGCTGCGCATGGACTAGATGCGCACGCCAAAGCAAGTCACGGAGGTGGTCATGCCACACCTGCTCACGGACACTAAAACTTTCAACAATATAGTTTGACAGAAAATCTATTTTTCGCTAAGCTTGGCCATGCTTTTAATTAAGACCAATTTGGTATGAATAGCTCGAAACAAAAAAGCGGATCACTAAATCTCACAAAAAAAGCAGACTATGGTTTGTTTCTTTTGACGGTACTAGCAAAAAAACAATTGGAAAGAAAATCTATTCAAGCAATTGCAGATGAAAATGGTCTTTCATTTTCCTTTTTACAGAAGATCGCCAGAATTTTACAGAAAGGCGGATTAATCGCAGCAGAAAGAGGAAAATATGGCGGCTACAAACTCACAAAAACACCCGAAAAAATATCATTAAAAGAAATTTTAGAAACTCTTGAAGGACCAATCGCAATCGCTCCATGTTTCATGTCTGCAAAAAATCATCTCTGCTGTTCGCATCGCGAATTTTGCAAAATCAAGAATGGTTTAAAAAAAATAAATGAAGAATTGAAAGCCACTTTGTTATCAAAATCTTTAAAATATTTTATCTCGTAAATATATGAAAGACACTTTAGAAATAATAGATCTGTATGCCAAAATTGACCGCAAGGAAATTCTCAAAGGAATCACTTTAAAAGTACGTCCTGGCGAAATTCATGCAGTCATGGGCCCAAACGGATCTGGTAAAAGCACCCTTTTGAGTGTCCTCCTTGGTCATCCAAAATACAAAATCACAGACGGATTTATCACCTTTGATAAAAAAATAATTTCCAAAATGTCTCCTGACAAAAGAGCATTGCTTGGTCTTTTTGGAAGCTTCCAACACCCTATTGAAATTCCTGGATTAAATTTTGGCACGTTTTTGAGAACAGCCAAAAACCTGCAACCAAAAAGCAAAAACAAGATCCATCTCACTCCTCAAGATTTCCTAAAAATATCCGAAAAATATTTAAAACTTTTGAAACTTAGCCCTGACTTTCTTTCTCGCGAAATGAATAAAGGATTTTCCGG
>CAINDQ010000012.1 GCA_903847465.1 uncultured Candidatus Peregrinibacteria bacterium | reverse complement strand
GTTCGCTACCCACGCTTTCGTCCATGAGTGTCAGGAACGTTCTAGCAAGCTGCCTTCGCCTTTGGTGTTCTAGCCGATATTAACGGATTTTACCCCTACACCGGCCATTCCGCTTGCCTCTCCCGTCCTCTAGCTTGTTAGTTTTCCGTCCGGTCCAAATGTTAAGCACTTGGATTTGAAACGAAACTTAACAAACCACCTGCGGACGCTTTACGCCCAATGATTCCGGATAACGCTTGCACCCTCCGTATTACCGCGGCTGCTGGCACGGAGTTAGCCGGTGCTTATTCCTGAGGTACCTTCAGAATTATTCCCTCAGAAAAGAATTTTACAATCTTACGACTTTCATCATTCACGCGGTATCGCTTCGTCAGGGTTTCCCCCATTGCGAAAGATTCTTTACTGCTGCCTCCCGTAGGAGTATGGGCCATATCTCAGTCCCATTGTGGCTGGTCGTCCTCTCAGACCAGCTACCCGTCATTGCCTTGGTGAGCCATTACCTCACCAACTAGCTGATAGGCCGCAGGCTACTCCCGAACCGAAAAATCTTTACCCTTGCGGGACCATCCGGTATTAGCTCGCATTTCTGCGAGTTATCCCTGAGTTCGGGGAATATTCCAACGTGTTACGCACCCGTTCGCCGCTCCCTGCACTCAACCTACAACATTTTGTAGACTGGGTGCAGGGCGCTCGACTTGCATGTATTATACATACCGCCAGCGTTAATCCTGAGCCAGGATCAAACTCTTCATCAAAATAGAATAGACCCTACAACTAAACGTTGTAGAGTTTAAAATTTTTTTTGTATAATTATTGTTTTTGCCAATTTCTCTATTACGCCATTGATGTTAAGGATCGATTTTGCTCTGACAGAACATGTAATTTTGCCAAAACAAAATGTAAAGATCTCAAATGCAGGGGCAGTTTATTGAAATTCGTAGGAGAAGTCAACAGCATTTATCAAAATAATCTTAAATAATAATCCCCGCCCCTCGTCAAGGAGATAAAAGGCCAAAAAAGCTGATTTATTAAAGGAAATTTGGTATAATGTATTTGTGAAAGTTTCATTCTTATTTAAATAAAACAAACAAAATGGCATCAAAAAGATCCAACACTGCAAATCCAATTAGCAGTTCAATCCTAGTTCCTACGGTAATTGAGAAATCATATCAGGGCGAAAGAGCTTATGATATTTATTCCAGATTATTAAAGGATCGCGTTATATTTTTGGGAACAGCAATCGATGGCACAGTGGCAAATTTGATCATCGCTCAATTATTATTTCTTGAGAATGAAAGCGCCACAAAAGATATCATTATGTATATCAATAGCCCAGGCGGCCAAGTAACCGCAGGATTAGCTATTTACGATACAATGCAATATATCAAGCCTGATGTTTCTACAGTATGTATAGGTATGGCCGCTTCCATGGGAGCAGTTTTGCTTGCAGGTGGAGCTAAAGGGAAAAGATTCGCCCTACCAAATGCCGAAGTTATGATTCATCAGCCATTAGGTGGAACTGAAGGACAAGCTTCTGACATCCGTATTCATGCCGAGCATATTATAAAGACAAAGGATCGCTTAAATGCAATTTTGGCAAAACACACTGGTCAACCTCTTGCAACTATTGAAAAAGACACCGACCGTGATTTCTTCCAAACAGCTGAAGAAGCCAAAAAATACGGACTCGTTGATAACATCATGGTTCGCAAAGCAAAGTAAATTCCTTGAGATAGAATCTTATTAGGAAGCTTCCTCAACCTCAAATTGAGGGATGAATTGTTGATGTCTTTCTGCAAATTCCACGGCATAGTCCACAATCGATCCGGCAATACTTACTCCGGTAGTTTGTTCTAACGCCTTAAATCCAGGATTGGAATTCACTTCCAAAACAACCGGCCCATTCTTGCTTCTCATTACATCCACACCGGCATAACTCAAATCCAAAGCCTGAACAGCTCTGATTGCGATCGAAATTTCTTCAGGAGTTAGTTCAACTTTCATTCCTACTCCGCCAAGTTCGATATTACTTCTGAATTCTCCTTTTTTCGCAGATCTCATCATTGAACCAACCACCTTTCCATTCACCACAAAAATTCTAATATCTTTTCCTTTGGAATACTTCACGTATTCTTGAATCAAATACAAAGGTTTGTCCCAAACTAGGAACGAATTTAGTGCTCTCATACTTTCCATAATAGTCACGCCATTTCCATACGAACCAAAAGGATTCTTTACAATTACCGGAAATCCTCCTACCAATTTTGCCGCTTGTGCTACATCATCAAGTCTTTGCAAAACAACAGTTTTTGGGATTGGAATACCATAGTGATCCAAAATCTGCACAGTCTTAATTTTATTCTTTGCTTTCAAAATAGAATCATACTTATTGAATAAAGCTAATCCCGCCATTTCCATTTGTTCAATCAAAGCAATTGAAAGATCAACATCACGAAGCACCGCCGGTCTCGTAATCATCACGTCGTATTTTTTCATTGGTTTACCATTATATAGGAACCATGGTGATTCTTGATCAAAAACCAACTGAAATTTCTGCGCTCGAAAAATTGCCGCAGTATGACCTTTTGCCTTTGCGTCACGTTTCAACTGAATTTC
Organism: uncultured Candidatus Peregrinibacteria bacterium; assembly: GCA_903847465.1. Taxonomy (GTDB): domain Bacteria; phylum Patescibacteriota; class Gracilibacteria; order UBA1369; family LOWO2-01-FULL-3; genus CAINDQ01. The sequence goes on along the minus strand of CAINDQ010000012.1, from coordinate 12,883 downwards.
TTCCTCAGACGCCTTTTTATCTAAAGACTTAAATGATAAAATACCTATTTTCATAGTGTGGTAGTTATAAAGCGACGCAAAGTCTATACCGCTTTGAATCAAAGTCAAGTGATCGCATTTACGCCCCAACAAACATGCGATACAATCTAGAACGTTAGAACAATAATAACTCTCCCTCTATGAAATCCTCAACAATGAAATTTGGCCTACTACTCCTTATACCATTAATTATGGCAGGTTGTGGCGGCACAACTCCAGCAACAGGCAATCCTACAGGAGGATCCAGTCGTGCTGATTTCTTATTATATGATGGCGCCGCTTTTACAATTGGCTATCAAAAGGATTGGGAAAAAATCGAAAAAGCCAATTTCACTTCAAACGTTCCCGCTGAAACAATGGTCGCCTTCAGAAATAATTTAAAGAATGAAATTTTCACCGCCAATGTAAATATTTCTCAAACAGCAATTCCAGCAGATGTGACCGCTGTAGATTTCGGGAAAAGCAGCTTGCTTAAGGCAAAAGAAGGCTTAGTCGCTTTTGTGGAATTGAGCAAAGAAGACTTCGCTTTTAAATACAAAGACAAGACTATCGCGACGATCATCTCCGGTTTCGAAGGCAAAAAATCACCATCAGATCCAATCATCAGATTCAAGCAACTATATGTTGTAAATAATGGCTTTGGATATGTCGTCACAGCCGCTTATCTACCAGGTGAAGATGAAAGCGTTGTCAAAATGACAGACGAAATGTTACACTCCTTTTTGCTAAAATGATCCTCGATCTAAAGACAGAATAAGGCGCCATGGCCAAGTGGTAAGGCAGCGGTTTGCAAAACCGTTATTCTCCGGTTCAAATCCGGATGGCGCCTCCAAAATTACTCTTCTTGTTGTTTTTTATCTATTCTCATGATAAAAGAAGATCTTTTCATGATTTAACTAAAACATCATGGTAGATCAGATGCGCACATTATATGTTGATCCTCTTACTAAGATTCCTGGAACCCTTTCGGCAGCAGATCGCATTCAAGCTGAGGCTGAAGGCATAGCGAGATTAGGCGATTCATTCGGATTTGATCAAGTACATAAACATACAGAATATGTACCATTTTCTTTCAATCAAGCAGCTAGTGCTACTGGAAATGTTCGGGATAGCTTGGTTCGTCTTTATAGAGAAATACCTGGGGATTACGAGCAACCAGTCAGAGGTAGTCGAGCACCTCATCTTAATTTAGACTTCTGGTTTCGTAAAAATGAGGACGAAAAAACAGCGCGCAAATTGTCAGAAAAATCTGTGGCTTTAGCAGCAATGCTTAGAGATAACGCTGCCTATTCAACCACAGTGCTTGGAAATCTGACAAACGAAACGGAAGAGCGTGTCAGAAGGATGATGCAATTGGCAAATTCCTTTAGATCTTTCCCATCAGATGTCTCTAAAAATCAGTCAAGTGTTGACCGCCTAGCTGACGGATTAAATAGGGATAAAAACAGTCTCTATGTCCCTGAGGAATTCAGAGGTTATGCCACAGAGATGGGTTGGGATAAACTTGGCCAAAAAATTGAGCAATTATTAAAAGCTGGGCAAAAAGTCGTCCTGAAATTTTCTCCCAGCCATTCAAATATGAGCTTCGTTTATGAATATCAAGATCCTGAAAGAGAAGGCTCGTTGAAAGCAAAACTAGCAGGATTTGAGCATAAGCCAATTGGTTTTGCCCTTCAGGATCTTTGGAGTGCAACAACTCTTTCAAGCGTTTCAGCTGTGGAGATTAAGATTGATTCTATCGACACTTATCAGAAATTGATGAGTAGCGAATTCTTGGCTAACACCAAAGAAGATGGACATTTCGTTGAACTAAAGATTTAAGAATGCTTGAAGAGGATTTTGAGAATTTCGCAGTCCCTCAAAAATAGAATTCGCTTTAAATTAAACTTAGCCAAACCATGGCAAAAGCAGCCTAAGCCCCTTAATAAACCTCCTTCATAAAACATTCCTCGCAATAAACCTTCTCAGGCCTATCAGGCGAATAAGTTGTTTTTATATCAACTCCACATTTGCCACACTTTCGATCCATTAACTTTCTTGGATTGATTTGTTTTTTTCTCTTTTCATGGCGACAATCGGGACATAAACGAGGCAAAGGAATATTCTGTTTTCTATAAAATTCTAATTCTTGAGGAATAATTTTGAATAATTTTCCATCCATCTTACAGGCAATAGCCTTACTCAAAATTTCATCACCAACATCCCCTATTTTCTCTGGCAATTCACTCGCTAAAACTGACTTTAAGGAAAGCGCCGGACTTTCATAATCATTCCATTTAAATCCTTTCCCCAAGGCCTCACTCCTTTTCAATGGGAAATCCCACATTGCCAATGAATCATTGTATCCAAAAGGACTTAACTGAACTGGGAAAAATTCGCCATATTCACCAGCCTTTTTCATATGCTCAATAATTTCAGCCACCTTTTCCTCATAAGCCTCCTTTGTATATTGTTTATTCAAAATACAGTATTTTTTATGCCTCAACCCTCCGCATCCAAAACAATCACTGCACTGGAAGCACCAATCACAATAAGTTAAATCATTAGAAACAGTACATTTGTCACAAAATCTTAAATTATTTCCTCTATACACTCCCACACATTCATACAAAAAAGCTGCATCCAGCCCCACATTAAAACAATCATAACTATTATTAAGAAGCCCATCTCTAATAAATTTACAATTTTCAGAATTTAAAACATCAAAACATTCCACACAATTTTTTGAATTTGAAATAAAATCGCCAACACAATTTTCACTCTGAGTTATTTCCAAAGCCCTATGTGGAACCTCCAGTTTTAATTCTGCAAATTTATTTTTGGCATCCTCAACATCACTATATGAAAAAGAAAAATTATTAATAAATTCTTCATAATCAGTCTTAGAAAGCTGTTTATTGTAAACACAATATTCTTTTTGTCTCAAGGACGTACATCCAAAGCAGTTCTTGCAACCAATCAAATTCTCGCAAATATAACAATCACTTATATTCGTACAATTGAAGCACCAAAAACAATGATACCCGCCCATCACTTTGGAACATTCATAGCAAAGTTCAACCTGCATCGCCCAAAAAGCATCTATACAATTAGTTCCATATCCCCCAGTATTCACATAATAAAAATCACTCGCCTGCTCTGTATTGAAACAAAGATAAGAATTCTTCAAATCATTCGTATCATTACAATAATCGCTATTTTCATTATTACGATTTTGCAAATTGATCCTAGGAACTTCTTTCATTAATTCCCCAAACTGTTCAAAAAAAGACCGACCAAAATCAAACTCTTTTCCATAATCAAGAGCATCCCATTCATCAGACCACCAAATTTTCTGATCATAAATCCTTTGGTCAGAATCCGGAGGATAAACTGACAAAATATCTTTGCCGGAAAAATCACATTTTCTTTTGTATAAATTTCGCTCATTTCTGAAAGCCATGCGTCTCTGCATCCTGCACTCAGGACAAGCCACCGGTTCTGGAACAGAAATCTTGGCATAATAATCCAAATCTTCCTTCGCAATCTCAAATCCCCCGCCACATTGTTTACAAACCTTATCCATGCTCGAATTATACCCTCTGGCAAAAATAAATAAACCAGAATAAAATCTAGCCCGCGTACGGCACCTCCCACTTATACTTACAATCCAAGCAATAAAGAGTTCTGACATGCTTAGCTTTATTTACTGCTTCCGAGGTTTCAGCCACATTTTTTAGTCCGCATCTTGGACATTCCACCGCAAAAATCTCCAAATTATTCAAAAGTTTTTCAGCTACTCGCACACTATCTTCCTTTTCCTTCTGTTCTTTTTCTCGAACTTCCCTTGGCACCTCTCCCCCATTGTATCTTTTTCTTTTGCCGAAAGATAAACGCCTCCCTTCCTGACCTGAAGGACTGAATTCGGCGTGTTCAAAAATAAATCTATTTTCCTTAAACATGGTTCTGTGAAAATTAAGCAGAAGCCGTCCCGGCTTCTGTTTGCTTCATGGCAAGTTGAGCTGCGGCAGATATTTCTGAGAACGCATTATAACTAGGCTTATGCTCCACCAGCCATTTTTGAGCAACAGGATAATTAGTTTTATTGGCTCCAGTAAGTTTATCCACGCTTCCAACTTTCAAAAGCTGAGCATAAACAGCAGCAAACGCTGGAACATGGTATCCCATTCTAATCCACGCAAGACGCGTCAGGCCAAATCCATCCGCAGATGTCACAATTTCTTCAGTCAATTCACCAGCAGGAGTGCCTCCAGAAACTTTAAATCCAAATCTTTTAGCCTGTTTCTTTAGAAATACAGCTACCGCGACCAAATCTACGAAAATATTCTTGTTTCTACCAACTGATCCTGGATTTTCTTTCACTACTTGGCCGACCAATTTATGAAATAATTGAGATTGCTTCACGTCAGCCATTGCATCCAAATGGAACTGACCCATTCCTTGAGCCCCACCGGGCGTATTGAGATCACCTATTGCCGCTGGGAAATGAATTCTACTTTCCTTAAAAAGAACACCCATAATTGCATAAGCTGGAACATCTGTTTCCGCCGCAATATAATTAACTAATTTCATAAGACTTTTACGTTCTATCACCGCTTTTTCCATATCTTTTTTAGTATCTCCAACGGGCTTACTGCAATCATTGGCCGCATCTTCGATAAGCTTTCTTGTCACTTCCACCTTTGCTGGATTACCATTTTCATCAACATAATCGGCACTCATCGGAGGGAATTCAGCAGCATCCCTCATAGTGGCATCATTTTCCGAAATCACTAGATCAACTGTAGAACTTCTAAACGAATTTCTAGCTCCTTTTCTAGCGTCATCATCCACTTTCAATTTCTCAACATATTTTGCAGGTTCCAATTTATCGGAAGAAAGAATTCTAAATTTGTCACCAGTATGAGTGGCAACATAATCGTTATTTTCATCCAAAAAAGCCACACGTCCAGAATAATGTTTGCCATTAGGCACAATTCCGCGATGAGCTTTGATTTTTTCACCACCTTTTTCCACCAAAATTTCCTGAATTTCTGGATCAAGCAAAATATCACCCAATCCGACGTAAAGTTCATGAGTTAGGTTGTTTTTATCAGCCCCAAGTTTTTCATAATCAATAGCAAACCAACCATCTCCAGAATCTTTGGTGTATGCCTTTATTCTGCGCGCAGTCTCATCTTTCAAATTGGCAACAACTGCTTCTGGCTTTTCGTCAGCCTCTGCTTTTTTGAGCAATCTGGAATTGTGACGAATATCTTCAATTGTAAAAGCATCTGCAGATTTTCCAGTCAAAGTTTCTAAATCCTTCCCCGCTGTAGCCTCATCAACTTTTCCCACTTTTTCCGCAAATTCTTTATGAACTGCACCAAGATCTGCATCCTTTGGAGCCCCCGCTGGAGCATCTGTCATGCCAACTACAGGTTTTGCAGAAAGCGGGTTTAGCTCAGGAGATGGAGGTAATGTTGGAGCACCTGCAACTTTTTCCAGAACCCCTTTTCCTACTTCAACTTTTGCAGGATCTTCAGGCTTCGGCGCCTCTACTGTTCCCGTTTTAGGTGTCATATTTTCGTTGTTTACACTTTTGTATTAATTTTATCTAAACATTCTATCACAAAACCGCCAAAAACTCAATTAGGTATTGGCAAAATCAAGCACGAAGTCCTATAATCAAGATTGTACTTATTATTTAACTCTCTATCCTATGGAGAACGCAGTAAAAGTCGCTGCTGTGATGGGCCCAGTCATGGTTGTTTTAGGCCTATCTATCTTGATTTACGTCAAGTCATGGCAGAAACTTTTTGATGGCTGGTTGAAAAACCACTATCAAATGATTACGTTATTGATGTTTATGCTCGTTGTCGGAATTATCTCTGTCCGAATGTACAATGTTTGGACATTAGACGTTTGGCTACTAGTCACCCTTGGAGGTTGGTCTTTGATTCTGAAAAGTGCAGCTGCCCTTCTCCTTCCAGGAGCAGTGACAAAATGGTCGCTTTCTATGGCCAAAAATACCCCTCTTATGATCCTTGGAGCACTCATCATCCTCGCTTGGGGTGGAGTTTTGTCTTATTACACCTATTTTGCCGCTTAATTAAGAAATACAAATATAAAATTGAAAGCCCTCGGCGAAAGTTGAGGGCTTTTTTAATTTCCGCTATACTAAAGAAAAATCACAAACACTACAAATGCCCCTACAAACTGCAAAACTTCTCAAGAAAATCGACCTAACTAACGACGTAATTGAGTTATCTTTTGAACCAAACGCTCCTTTTTCCTTTCAAGCTGGCCAATTCATCAGCATCAAAGTAGTAGATAATCCAGCTTCTCCAGTCATTCGAGGCTATTCCATTTCCTCAAAACCAGCACTTGATTCTTCAAACTTCGAACTCTGTATAAAGATCGTCGAGAATGGCCGCGGTAGTAATTGGCTAAATTCTCTAAAACCAAATGATGAAATTCAATTTCTCGGACCAACTGGGAAATTTGTCTTTGATGAAACCTTCACAGGCACTTCCCTCTTCATTGCCACTGGTACAGGTATTAGCCCTTTGAAAGCCATGATCGAAGATCAACTTCTGAACAAAAACACCACAAGAAAAATCCACTTAATCTTCGGAGTCAGATATATCAGTGGAGTCTTTTATGGAGAAATTTTCAAAAATCTTGCCACAAAATTCCCAAATTTCACTTACGAATTAACAATCTCCAGACCGGAAAAAGAAGACTACACAGGCAACAAAGGCCGAGTCACCGATCTTCTTCGCAATCAACAACTCGACCCCGCTTCCACAAAAGCCTACATGTGTGGCCTCAAAGAAATGATTGTCGAAGTATCCACCATCCTCGACCAAAAAGGTCTACCAAAAGACTGTGTTTTATTCGAACAATACGACTAAATTATTCCACTTTCAAAGGCAATTTATTCCCTTTTTCGTCCCTTCTAGCCCACCAAATACCAAGATAAGCAAAAGGTGTATCGAGAATCGAAAATAGAGCCTTAAATATGTAGTAAGGAATAATCAATTTTATTACAAGTGGCGCAGGGAAATTCACAGGATCATAGAATGCCACGAACATAAAGATAGTAGAATCAACCATTTCGGAGATAAAAGTTGAGACGTTCTTTCTTAACCAATAAAACTTTCCATGAGTTTGTTTTCTCCAGAAATGGAAAACCAAAACATCACTCAATTGAGAGAAATAAAACGCCAAAATGCTTGCAATAGCCATTCTTATACTAACGGAGAAAAAGCCATTGTAGGCAGTCGTGTACAAATCTATCTGATCTTTTGGAACTCCCGCAAACCTTCCGACTGGAACATTTACGGAAACCCATGTAATCAAAATCATAATAGCCATCGCAAGAACACCAGTATTAATGAACTGCTTTGTCTCCTTTTTTCCCCAAACTTCATGGACTATATCCATAACCAAAAACATCAAAGGAACTGTTAAAATTCCAACTGAAACACTAATAGTGTTAAAAAACTCGTAACTCAAAGGGTCATTTCCAGTCCATCCTAAGACATAATTAAAAAGGAAAATCATCGGAGAAAACAGCACATTAAAAGGCAAGGCAATCCATGAAGGAATATCAAACTGCGTTACCTTTGCACCGAGCGTATTTGCCAAGACTAACGACATGACAAAAATTCCCAGCAGAATTTGGCGCTTCCTTTCTGATCCCATAGTAGAGTGTGTTAAAAAAAATAATTTGTTGTGAATTTTTGAGACAACGATATGAAAGGAAATAACACGTCGTGTCTTTGGTGCCCGGGATGGGAATTGAACCCATACTCCATTGCTGGAACAGGATTTTAAGTCCTGCGCGTCTACCATTTCCGCCACCCGGGCAATTTCAAAAATCCACGCCCTCTATTCTCATTTTTTTTGCCAACAAAATCAACCTTTAATTTTCAAATAGCCATTTGCTACTTGCGCCAGCCTTGACAAAAGCATTGTTTTGCCGTATAAAATACATCTCTTAATTAGATACGATGTCCAATTTGGCAATTGTACGAAATATAGGCGACGAAGATAGCGATAGAAATGGCAACTTAGACAATGGTCTTAGGGCCGAAATCGCCCATCTTACCGAACTCTTGGCTCAAGGTCCACTCGACATATTTGGTGTCGAAGAAAGACCAGAGGTGAATCGTACTCCAGCGGAGATAGCTTTGCTGAAGCGAAAAATTGGCCTTATCGCCCGTGTTTTCTCGCGATCATACAACATGAAAATACTCCCTTCTCCAGATAATCAGTGGGCCTGCGGAATAGACGACAGATATATCGAATTAATCAGCAGATTTGTCTCTGGAGAAATTGATTCTTTGGATGAATTACCACCAGCCGCCCTAAAGCCAACAAGCTTGTATTACAAAATTGCCGACGTTGAAACAAAATCTGAAGACGTTGTTTTGGGATATTTAAGACATGAAGTGGGCCATGCTGTTCATACCGATTATCGCCTTTTCTTCGAAGGACAAAGATTCGCCAAAGAAGATGGCTATCACCCATCCGCATTCGCCATGATCTACAATGCCTTGGAAGATCCATGGGTAAACAACAAAGAAATTGGCGATTCCGAAGTTGCTCATCAAAAATTATCAGCCACTTACAGATCTTGGATCGTTGAAGTTACCGACAAAATCAACACTCAGCCGATCACTCTTCAGCTAGGTCTGAATATCATTTACTATTGGCTTACCGGAGAGAATATTCCAACATTGGTAGACCCAAGAGTTCTTGCGGTTTTTGAAGACATCCGACCATTTGTCGAACAATATTTTGATGCGAAAACAGCAGCCGAAGCCCAAGCAATTTTAAGAGGAAAGATTTGGGACGAATATAAAATTCTTGAGAAAAGAGCAGTTAAAGACGAGGAAGTAAAAGAAATGATGAGAAAAATGTCCGAAAGTAATTTGGGCGGGAAACCACCATCTCAACAACAACCACAAGGTCAGCCTCAAGGTCAACCTCAAGGACAACCCCAAGGCCAGCCTCAGGGACAACCTCAAGGTGGCCAACAAGGTCAGCCTCAAAGTGGCCAACAAGGTCAGCCAAGTTCACAAGGCACCCCGAGTGGCAATCCAAGTGGCGCCCCAAGCTCTTATCCTCAACAAGCAGCTGCTAGTTCTCCAAGCCAATCCGCAAGTCAAAGCACAAACCCAGGAGAACAAGCAGGCAAGAAAAAGGGATTTTTAGAAAGTTTATTGGATAAAGTTAAAAAAGCCACGGAACAAGCAACTACTCCAGACAATAATCCAGGGAAAGATCCAGCAAAAGACCCATCTGCTACACCCGGCAAAGATCCCGCAAAAGATCCAGCCTCTGGAAGCAACCCATCCGCCCCAAAAGCAGAGCCACCAAAAGAAACTCCACCAAAAGATCCAAATGGTTTAGATAAAGTTGGCGATGCTCAAACTCGTGAAGCAGTTCGCAGAGAAATGCAAAAACAAGAAGAAGCCGCAAGACAAAGAAGCGAACATGCCAAAGCCGAAGGCTCTAAGACAGAAGAAATTCCAGCCGATATAGATTTGAGCAAAACTCCACCGGATTTATTAGAAAGACTTCGAAAATTAATCGATGAATTAAAGCCGGACCAAAGAGCAGCTCTTGAAAAAGCTGCCACAGCTCAAATAGACCGGAAACAGGCAGAAGAAGCCAATAAACATCTTCCTCCTGGAATCAGAATGGAACAAGATTCACAAACCGGCGAATATAAACCAACTCTAAAACCAGTCGACAAAGAAGGCGCTGAAAGAGTTGAAAAACAAGTGCAAGAACACAGCCAAGAAACAGTCGCTCAAACAGCCGACACCTCCAACCAAGTCCGAGAAACTCTCGAAAGAACAATCCGAGAAGCAGAAGCAAAAAGACAAGCAACCGAAAAACGCAAACGCATGGTTAGAGAAGGTTTCGACCCCGAAGACGGCAGATTTTACGACTTATTCAAAAGACTCGAGAAAGCCATGGACCCACAAATCAGAAAATTTATCGAACGACTCCGCCCATTCTTACCAAAAAAAATGGACACAGTTCACAGCGGAGAATTCCACACCGGCTCAAGAATAAATGTCAAAAAACTAATCCGAAAAATTCCAGTTGGCGATACCGCCATTTTCCAAAGACGTGAAGCCGTCGAATCGGAAGATCCTCAATTGGTTGTTGAATTATTGATCGACAACAGCCAGTCCATGAATGGCCAAAAAATGGATGAATCTCTAAAGACAGCCATATTCCTAGCGAGAGTTTTCAAAGAATTTGAGATCCCTTTTGCTGTCAGATTCCTGGGCGATCACGTCGATCATGTTATGGCTTTAGGTGATGACTACGATGACGCAAGAAACCGAGTCAAACCAAACCTAGTCAAAAAAGCCAACGCTTCAGGTCATTATACTGACATCTATACTCCCCTTCACGAATCCATAGAAGAATTAGTAGATAACAAAAGAAGATATCCCGATTGTGTAACTGCCGTAATCGTCATCTCGGATAGTGGAGCAAATTCCGGAGAATTAACAGGTCAACGTTTAGCCGATTATATTCAAGAACGCCAAAAAACTCATATCATTACCAACATGCTCTTGAGCGGAAGACAATCCGAAATTCAAGAAGCTCAAAGATTATTTGGCGAAAAACATGTCGTCATTGCGGATGTTTTCTCAGAACTACCAGCAAAGGCAGCTCAAGTCCTGCAAAACATTTTCACCATCGTCATCAGAAGAAAAAGACAACAATCCTAAATTATTTAAATTATAACAATCAATATTATGGATGATAGAACAGAAACAACAAGACCAGATATCGCGGGTACCCCCGACTTGCCTGGCCAGCCAAACGGCAGATCCAATGACATCGGCTTAAGTGTCACTCTGCAACCGCCAGAATTTTTCGAGAGAAATGACAGCGAACAAAGTGTTGCAAGAACTGCCTATGGGAAAGACTTCGTATTCACGACCTCATTTTCAAACACCTCCGGAGCCGCTGAACAGACATTCACCAGCACAAAAACAGGAAAAACTCTAAATCGTTTTGGAGCCAACAATCATCAAGGAAGGATAACTACCAACCTTTTATGTTTCTTCACGGCAACTAATGGAAGTAGCACCTCTGCGGATAATGAAGAAAAATTAGGTCTTGTAGCAACTGACGACATCGCCTCAATTGACGATTTTCTAGATAAAGATGGGAAAATCCAATATGGGTGGAATGCAATCACAAGAGCAAACGTCCGAAAAGCATTCGAAACACGATTAAAAAAAGCAGGTAAAGATTTCTTCACCCGCAAAGAATTAAGAACAATGAATTCAGAAATACTTGCATATATCGATCGCCCTATCAGCATAGAAAACGGATGGCTCGTATTTGAAAATACAGATTCTAGTATTCACGCATATCAAATAGCAGACCAAAACGACAATTTTTTTACTGACAAAAATCCCACCACTGATTCCAAAGAAATTTCCGTCAATACCAATTCAGTCCCTCAATCAGTTAAAATTCGCCAACGAACAATAGGGACATCCTCTACCGTCAAAGACCAGGTAGAAGACTTCTCGGATCCGTTACGCCATTTCCCATGGCTAACAAAATATTGCGGCCCAAATGCCGGAGAAAAAATTGGCAACAACACAGTAAGCTGCAAAGCTGGAACTATCACAATTTTTGATACCTCAAGTAAACAACCATTATTCAGCGACAGTGCTGTCGGTTATTCCATGGACGCCGCCAATCCAAACATTCTTTACTACGTCGGCCTAAACGGCGAGCTCAAGAAAATCGAAATAGACAAAATCGGCGCCTCAACTCCCGTTGAAGCAAAACCACTTCCAGTCACCGGAGCCATGAAAGAATTCACCATGGACGCCCGTGGCAATTTCTTCCTAGTTTTGGTTGGAGAACAACTCTTTATCATCGAAAAAACCACTCTGAAAGTTGCCCAAAAGATTGAAAATGTCAGAGGAAATATTCATTCCGACGCATCCGGCAAAATCTTCTTTGTTGATACCGATAATCGCTTAAGAGTTGCCAATACTACCTTCGCTATTTTCGAAAAAGGTGGCGTGGATCGCGCCCGCGAAGCCGCCAGAGCAAAACTAGAAAAAACCATGGCCACTCTAGACCAAGGCTTACAAATAAGTGGTTTAGCTGGAAATCCAAAAGCCTTATCAAGAGAGAGCGTTCTAGCCAGACTAAAGAGAGAAATGGAAGGCGCCTTTGGCCCTTTACTTGATAGAGCAAAAACCAGTGAAGAAGTTGAAACCATCGCCGCCCGTCTGACAGAATTCAAAGAAGGAGACCAATTCAAAGATTTTCCAGAAGCATTCATCCTTTTAGATAACAAAGTAGTTGAAAAAGGAAGCGCCCTCAAATCTTCTGAATTTGCCGCAGAAATAGCTGGAGCAGAAAACACTCTAAGAGGAATAGACACTGCTCAAGCCGCCATGAGGATTGATGCAATGATCAATCCCCTCACCCAAAAAAGAACTTCTCTAAGCATTCTTGACCTTCCCCAAAGACGCGCCATTGACGAAAGTCTCGCCAAATTAAAAGAAAAAGCTGGCGAAGTAAAAACCCGTTTTGCAGGAGAAATCATCCGACACGCTGAATCTTTAGTTAGAGAAATTGAAAGAATGATCAACGGCCCAGACGCTCCAGTCAGTCTAGAAGAACTTGCCGCAATAAAAGGTTCCGATAAAGTCAGAGATTTCGAACGAGCTTTGACCTATATCGCCGATCCTGAACAATCTCGAGCCTTGAAATCACGCTACACAAAAGCTCACACCGACAAATTCATCGCCCTCAAAAGAGCCGCCGCAGATGCCGCCTCTGTTGTTTTCGG
>CAINDQ010000011.1 GCA_903847465.1 uncultured Candidatus Peregrinibacteria bacterium | reverse complement strand
TTCTTCTTTACCTCCAAAGACGTATACCTTTTCTTTGAAATCAGCCAAAGGGAATACTGAAGCAGTCTTTCGTAATTACTAGGCATTTTCAGGTAATTTATCGGCCTCTGTTACCTTCTCTATTACCTTTTCAATTTCGGCAGCATTGCCAGATATATAAGTCTTGATATCTTTTTCCATAGACTTCGCTATTTTCTGATTTTCCGCCAAGAACATCTTTGCGTTTTCACGACCTTGTCCAAGCTTTGTGTCTTTGTAGGTATAGAAAGCTCCAGATTTGCGGGCAATATTGTATTTCGTAGCCAAATCCAACATATCTCCTTCAAAAGAAATGCCTTTATTGTACATGATATCGAACTCCGCCATCTTGAAAGGAGGAGCGATTTTGTTCTTTACGATTTTCACTTTTACATGAATACCGATAGCTTCTTTTTCAATAGAAGTAGTGTCTTCGATCTTGCCTGCACTGCGAATATCCATTCTGACAGATGCATAAAATTTCAAGGCCTGCCCTCCAGTCGTTGTCTCAGGATTGCCAAACATTATGCCGATTTTCATGCGTAACTGATTCAAGAAAATCACGGTTGTCTTTGATTTAGAAACAACAGCGGTAAGCTTGCGAAGAGCCTGACTCATCAGTCTAGCTTGTAATCCCATGTGAGAATCTCCCATGTCTCCATCAATTTCAGCACGAGGAGTAAGAGCCGCTACAGAATCAACCACCACCACATCCACAGCATTACTTCGCACTAAAGTTTCCACAATCTCCAAAGCCTGTTCTCCACTGTCTGGCTGTGACAAAAGTAGTTCGTCCACATTTACACCTATTCTTTTTGCATACTCAGGATCAAGAGCGTGCTCGGCATCCACGAATGCGCCAATGCCACCTGCTTTCTGCGCCTCTGCCACGATATGCAAACTCAGAGTGGTCTTGCCACTACTTTCCGGTCCAAAAATCTCAATAACTCTTCCTCTTGGTACACCTCCACCAAGAGCTACATCCAGAGACATCGCGCCTGTCGAAATAGTCTCAATAGGGATTCTATTTGCTTCCCCCATTTTCATAATGGAACCTTTCCCAAAATTTTTCTCGATCTGGGCAATCGCCAAGGCTATAGCCTTATCTTTTTCACCACGGTCTTTCATAGAAATGACGTTAAAAATTATTCTGCCCCTAGTATAGGTGAGTGCACACTCACCGTCAAGACTTTCTTGAAATAATCTTTGAAAGCCCTGAAATTCTGTAGGAACAAAGCCACTCTATCACCCAATTATTAAATTATCTTAAAATTTTCCTAAATTATTTTTCCGCAACTTCCTCTTCCGTAGATTCTGTGGGAATAGCGATTACTTCCTCCGTTTTCGACACTTCTACTGGTTTCACTTCCGGTTCATCTTGCACATGGAAAAAGCTAAAAATACTTTTCTTTGTGCCAAAAGCCACATTCTTTGTGCCGCACAGTTTGCACGTATAGACATACTTTGAACCAACCTTATTTGTATCTACGATTTTCTCGCAGTCTTTGCAATAAAAAACTACATTCCCGGTATTTGATTTAGATTCTTCCATTAGAACTGGTTGTTAATGTTTGTTTGATGAGGGGCGTCTTCTTCCAAAAAGCTATGAATTGATTTTTCTGTTCCAAAAGGCGTTTTTTCTACTTCTTCTTTTGGCATAATGTCGCTCTGCACGCGATCATTCATATTTATCAATTTTTCCAATTTTCCTTCTTCTTCAAAACTAATTTCCTTTTTCTTTATTTCCAAAACTCCACCAAAAATTACCAAACCAACTCCAATAATTGCCATAATCATGCCGGTTCCCACCGTTTTTTCCGTCAGATTAATTCCAAATTTTGGATGAAAATATACGGAATAAGTCAGGATCAACATCAAAACCGAAAATCCCGCTCCGCCAAGATGCATATAGCTCTCAGGGAAAGGCAATTTTGGTATACGTTTATTCAATAATTTCATCAAAATTATTCCAAAAGACATAATTCCGCATAACAAAACCAACATTCCAGCTAGATAAAGTGGCCCACTGATGCCAAGAAACGTATCTCCTGTCTGAAATCTGTCCACGTCTTTATACCATGGCAAAAAGGTTCCAAGAATAGCCAAAAATCCTCCAATGAAAACGAGTTTTTCTCTTGTTGGTAAGGCTTTTAGATTGTTTTTGAACGATAGTTCGGCCATATATTTATGGTTACATCCATGTGCTCAAAGCATAACTCAAAAAAGGATATTGTAAAGTCGCTATCTCTTGCGGTTAAGCAAATCTTATTGCAATGTTGGCGGCACGAGCTCTTTTCCAGTCGCTTTCCACGAACTTTCTTGCCAGCTAAGTCCATCGATAAGGTACTCGATCATGAGTGGCAAATAACGTTTTTCCAATTTCCAGTCATCATTATTCCAATCATAATAATAAAATTTTCTCACCCGCTTGTCGTTTTTTTGGAAATCGAACATGGATTGTTTTACGAAATCGCCCTTAATCTTTAGTGCGGAAAATACTGTGCTGGCGATATCTTGTGTAGAAACAGGGCCGTCAGAAAGCCTAAGTCCGCCTTTTGAATCAAAAGGTTTTGCGATAATCAGAGGCATTGCGCCTCCTTGCACCTTCGTCGGAATTTTGCCGGAAGAAGAAAGACCTTTTTTGTATAATCCAAAATTTATATCTGTTCCCATGCCATGATCTGCGGTAATAATAAACATCGTATTGTCATATATTCCGAGTTTTTTAAATGTCTCAAACATTGATAGACAAGCCTTTAACATTGCAGTGCCCTGACTTTTTAAATTCTCTCTATTAATAGGCATTTCTTTGTACTGCATATTTTCGTCGATTGATAATGGTGGGTGAATTCCGACCAAGTGATAGTATCTGAAGGTTGGAGTGGCGAGGTCTGTTTTTGCCTTTTTGATGCCATCTTTAAAGTTTATAAAATCTTCGTATTCCGTGTTCATCGCTTCTTTTTCATTGAAAGAAAAATAAATATATTTTTTTACAAAATGTGGAGCAATTTTAAAAAGATCAAACATCAGAAATTTTTTCAAATCTTCCGTCGGTAATGAAAAACTGCTTTTTGCTACGAAGTTTGAAGCGATATCTTCTTTGAAGTAAATCGTGCTTTTGCCCTCGTATATGCCAACATTGTATCCATCCGCTTTCAGAACTTTTGGCAGAGAATTGGTTTCAAAAGCCTGCTTCATGAATTCCTGCATTGGAATAGAATTGTCATAAGCTTGTCCGGTCAGAATGAGTGGAATAGAAGGATAAGTGGTTGGAAAACCTGAAGTTGCATTTCGAAAATAAGTAAATCCATCAAATGCTTTCAGATAATTTGGATTATCATTAATCATTTCCTGAAAAACATCTGTCTGAAAAGCATCCAAAACCACAATCACCACGTTTTTATTTTTTGAAAAATCATACTTTTGGGTGGTTTCTAATGTATAACTTTTAAAGCTTGGTTCCACGGGTGCTTGAGCAACAGTGATTCCCAAGAAAATGGTTTGTATAAGCACAAAAGCGATACTTATATTTTTCGCATGTCGATATAGAAATTTGTAATTCCAAATAGCAATAATAAAGCCAATCAGCCACATAAAACTATCAATATATCCATAAAATTTCTTTCCAGCCCAGTCCACGCCTTTCCCATCTAATACGCCATAATCCCATGGCAAAATATTTGCCTGAATCCATATCAGCACCCCCAAAGCCAAAAATAAAACCACTATAATTGCCGCTAATTTTTTTGGCAGCAGAGCCAGTATCGCCGCGATAATAGCGACAATTACCGCCGAGAAAATAATCATGTATATGCCAACTTTTAACGCTGTAATATTGAATTCGGCAATATTTACATAATGGACGGTCAAGGCGCTAAAGAACAGGATTGTCAGCATGCAGAAGCTCAAAGTCGCAATGTTGGTGATATGATTACGGCCTTCGTTTTTTTGAATTTTCTTTGTCATGTTATTTTTTCTTCATTAAATATAAAGTTCTTTCGGAATTTTTTACTTTCTGTCTTTCGATAATTTCAAAAAACTTTCCAAAGTCTTTTTCAAAACCTTCTTCGTTATAATTTGGGAAAATATCTTCACGCGTGAGCAGAAGTCTTTGTGTGTTTGAATCTGATTTAGGGACAAACTCAATGATCAGGTTTTGGCATATCTGAGCGAAAAAACCAGCAATCTTTACGAGAGGCGTATTGTTTGAAATTGCTAGGTGATGAATAAGCGCTAGCGCCATCGCGAGGTCCGTCGGCCCTCTTTCTATCAGCGAATGTCTTTCTTCATTTTCCCAACCGATTGCCGGACTTGGATTTGTTACATCCAAAATCAAAGGCAAAATATTTTTTTCTCCATTCTTTTTCATGCCCAAATAATTTTTTTCAACTGCGATTGGGTCGATGTCAAAAGAAATTGTTGGAATATTTTTATCACTCGCAATTCGGCTAAAGAATCCCATATTCGCCCCAACGTCCCATACTTTTTTAGGTGAAATTTTATCGATGAATCCGCTAATGATCTCTTTTTTATTTCCCAAAGAGTCGTCGGAATAATTTGTGTTGTCGTAATAATCGCCCCATTCTGTAGCTGTTTTTTTGAGGTTTAGATTTTTGATGAATGATTCCAAACTATCTACAAGCGCCAATAATTGGAACTTGCTAATCTTCCCAGCGCCAATCTTGATAGCTTTGTCGGAATAATGTTTCTGACTTTTGGCATGCATGTGAATATGTGTCAGTAAGCCAAATTTCAAGTGTGTTCTCTTTGGCAAAAGCTCGCTGGCCATCTCCAAAGGCACTCCATCTATAAAACTTTTCATCAATTGATTCATTCGCAAATCTCTATATCTCATCAAAGCCAGAGGTGCCAAAAAGTGCTGACAGAACTGCTTGTAAGCCACCCATGGTTTTCCTTCTTCATATTTTTCGAATGAAAGAGTGTCGATCAAAATTGGTTTTCCATTTTTGAATTGAATATTATAAGCGCTCGCATCTTTTAGAGACATGCCATGTTCAAGCGCTGTTTTTTGTAATTCCAAAGTCAAAAGTGCCGCATCTTTAAATTCTCCAAAACACCATTCATAAGGATAAGAAATGAATGGAATAAATTCAGGCTGAATGATTTTGTAGACCTGTTCGCTTTGAGCGGAAACACTTCCAGTAACGTCACTATGAGCCACCAATAAGCCATCTTCCGCTAATTTGTCATACAATCCAGAGCTCATCAAAAGATCATAATTTGCTTTATAATATTGATTTATTTGTCTGTAAATTTTTTCATTTTCGAAAAACAGAAACCCACTTGGATCCCTGAAGGATCCGGAAACTTGAGATGTATTATTGAAGTCAGTCATATTATTTTTTCTTGCCAAATTTGCTTTGGAAATAGAGTTTTATTTTTTTGAAATAAACTTTGAAAGCAAAGATTGCTCCCACTGATCCGGCGATGATAATTTGCATTATCTGGCTTCCTGTTCCTGCATCTAGGTATGCATATGCACTTGGTGCGAACAAAATTGAAAAGACGAAAACTACTGACGCCAATTGATAATCAAAACGTATTTTCATAAAGATTTTTTATTAAAGATTACTCGTAAATTTTAGATTTAAATGCGGCAAAGTCAAGACGGTATCTCGACGCGTTAGATAAGCCTCGATTTGTATGTCGCAACGAAATTGGTTTCCGCCTTTCTGCCGTAATTTAAAGCAAAAGAAGTTTCGTATTTTTCAGAAAATTCATCCAAAGATAGCGGCCCATGCCCATTTAGTAAAAAAATATTCATCTTTAATTTATTCACAAACAAATCGTAAAATTTGTCAGGAGTAACGCCATAATTCACAGTGTGAATTTTCGCAAATTCAAATAAAATCATCGGTTTTTTCTCGGAAATTAGAGCTAGAGCGCCGCTCAAGACCTGATGTTCGGCTCCCTCAACATCAATTTTGATAAAATCGATTGGAACATTTTTCGGAATCACATTATCCAATTTTTTTACTTCCACTTCGATCTCCTTTATTTCAACCTCTTTGTTTGCATAACTTTGAGTCTTAAATCCACTCCAACCTGGATCATTCACTATATAATTAAATTTACTTTTGCCTTCATAATCACTCAACGCATAATTATAAAAAGTTGTATTCGTATCGGGAAAATTAGCCTTCAATTTCTCAAAAAGTGGAGGTAACGGCTCAAAAGCAAATCGCTTCCCATTTGGAGCATAAATATAGAAAAATTTCAGGAAATCTCCTCTGTGACACCCAATATCTATACAGTTTGAAGTAAGACTTAAATTCGTTTTCAAAATCTTGCAAATCCGTTTGTCGTCCCTGTTTTGACGGTACGCCCAGCCCTTTCTGTCGATGATTGGCAGGATCAAATCTTTTATAATTTGTTTGATATTTTTGAACATATTGAGTGTCTTATGATGGATTCAAATTCTTTGGAATTATATGGTTAGTGCGCTATCATAATCAAGGCTTAAGATTTACATATGAAAATTGCAATTGATATAAGAGCTAGTTCCGGGGAAAAGGTCGGCAAAGGCTGGTTTACTTTTCATATTGTTCAGAATTTGCTGAAATTGGATAAGGAGAACGAATATATTTTATATACGAAAGAACTTGTTCCGGGTTTTGAATATTTCAAAAACGCTCAGCAGAAAGCCATCGATTCAGGTAGTATTTTTTGGCACAGGAAGGTTGCCAAAGACATTGTAAAAGAAGAGTGCGATATTTTTTTCGCCCCAACAAGCTACATAATTCCAGCTCTTCTGCCGAAATCTGTGAAAACTGTCCTAACGGTCATGGATCTCGTCGCTTTTCTTTATTCTCAAAATCACAACAAAAAAGCAGTTTTTATCGAAAAATTATTCTTCCGCAGAGCTTTGAAAAAAGCAGCTTATGTCGCAGCCATATCCCAAAATACCAAAAATGATATCTTGAGTTTATTTGAATATGATGAGAATAAAATAGATATTGTTTATTGTAGCGCTGGCGATGAATTCAAGCCTTTGAATAAAAGTTTCTTAGAACCTTTTGCCAAGAAAACAAAACTTCCAAAGGAATATTTTCTTGCAGTTGGCACCCTCGAACCTCGTAAAAATTATACAACTTTGATTGAAGCTTTTGCTCAAGTACATCAGAAATATCCACAATATCATCTAATCATAGTTGGTGGAAAAGGCTGGCAATATGAAAAAATCTTTCAATCGATCCGCGATCATTATCTGACAAAATTTGTCCATAATTTGGGATATGTTTCCTCAAGTAGTTTGGTGAGACTTTATAATCTAGCGAAGGCTTTTGTTTTTCCATCCTATTACGAAGGCTTTGGGATTCCACCCTTGGAGGCTATGAAAAGTGGTTGTCCTGTTATCGCCTCGCATTCTTCTTCAATTCCGGAAGTGGTGGGGGACGCCGGGCTTTTGATCCATCCTGAAAGCAGTGTGGAAATTGCCGCCGCCATGATTAAATTGATCAAGAATCCAGACCTTTGTGAAAATCTTCGTAGCGAAGGCTTCCTTCAGTCCAAAAAATTCTCCTGGGCTGTCTCCGCAAAAAGACTTTTAGATATTTTTGCGAAATTGGAGGGCTAAAACAAAAATCGCTCTACAGGCAAAGAGATTCACCGTCTTGCCAAAGAGGTGGAATTATTGTATAATTATAAACGTTAATTGTTTAACCAAACAAAAATGAAAACAAAAGTGCCAAAGCGAGTAAAGGTTCTGCTTGGCGTTCTAGTCGTCGCATTGGCTGCATTGGCAGTCATAGTTGGAGGTAATTCGCAGTTATTCAAGGGGCAGCTAAAGATGGCGGCATTGCCAGATCTTTATATCCAATCGGCTACTTTGCAGAAATTGGATAACAAGGTGGAGGCAAGATTAAATTTTCCACAAGAAGGCACAACTGTAACAAAGTTTGATCCACAAAATTACTATATTGAATACAAATTCGACAACGGCGGAGCAAAATTCAGACTATATAAATATAATATGGTAATTGGTAATAAAGGTTCAGCAAGCTTCCCTCCAGTATTAAATGCCTCAAAAGCTCACTGGAATAGTGCTTCCAAAGAGTATGTTGGAAGAAATCTATATGCATTTATTGGATGGGTTGGGTCCAACAAAACCATAGGAGACACCCAAATGTTTGAAAGCAGCAGATTCTCAGAAAAAATTCCTGCTGGCGGATCATATACTTACACAAGATACGTAACTTTGCCTGTGACTGAGATGAAAAACAGTAAAGTTTGTTTGAAATTTTTAGTTGATAAGCAATACGATGTATGGGGCAAGAAATGGTCTGATTTTGGAACGCCTGATCAAATGCTTACTCCAGCCGAAAAGAAACTAAGTGCAAAAAATGGACTTATTGATGAAACAAATGAAAATAATAACGAAAAAGACCTCTGTATTTAATCGATGATTCACCAAAAAGCCCTCTTAAATATTAGAGGGCTTTTTTTATTCCCATCTTCCCAAATCTCCCTATCTCTGGCATAATGCTGGCGCTTTAACCAGCAAATACATGGTCGCTTCTACAACTGTCACAAAACCAATTCAAACTGTAGGAATTATTTCCAAACGAAATATTGCTGACCATCCACAGACCGTAAAACAGCTGGTAAAATTTCTCAAACAACACAAAAAAGAAGTTTTCTTCGACGAGAATTGTTCCCCATTTTTCAAAGGAGAAAAAGGCTACAACAAGGAAGAACTTCTCCATAAAGTAGACATGGCGATCGTGCTCGGAGGTGACGGCACTCTGCTGAAAACAGCTCGTCGCCTACCCCGCAAAAAAGTCCTCATTCTCGGTGTGAATTTTGGCAATTTAGGCTTTCTGACCGAATGTGGCCCGCACAAAATGTACGAATGTTTAGATAAGATTTTTCAGGGTCAATATATCCTCGATAAGAGATCACTTCTCAGAGCAACTGTTTATCGAAAAGGCAAAAAAATCAGCACTTCACTTGCTCTCAATGATGCCGTTATCAATCAAGGAGCTTTTGCCAGATTGATCAGAATGGATATTGAAATTAATAACCAAAAAGTTACCAGCGTCAGTGCCGATGGCTTGATTGTAGCGACACCAAGCGGTTCCACAGCCCATTCACTTTCCGCGGGCGGCCCAATCGTTCATCCAAAAATTGAAGGAATAGTCATCACTCCTATCTGTCCAAGCTCACTCGCCATGCGCGCGATAGTTTTGCCAGATAGCAGACAGCTCACCATCACTATCGAAACAAAGCGCAAAGAAGAACAAGAAACCACCATAGGCCTAACCCTCGACGGCCAAGATGTCATGAATCTTAAATTTGGCGACAAAATAAAAATTCGCAGAAGCAAAAGATCACTCTATCTCATTCGCACCGCAAACAAATACTACAAAATGCTCAGAGGAAAACTGGGCTGGGGCGAATAAAAATCTCTCGCACATCCAAGGTTTTACATCCTTCCTTTTATTGCTGCCTGTGCTGCGGCTAGTCTTGCGATTGGAACTCTATATGGGCTGCAGCTCACTAAACTGAGTCCGATATTGTGGCAGAATTCAATTGATTCCGGATCGCCGCCTTGTTCACCGCAGATGCCGATTTCAAATTCTGGTTTCACTTTTCTGGCCAATTTCACGCAAGTATCCATCAATTTCCCAACTCCTTGTTGATCGATTCCAGCCATTGGATCTCTCTCCAAAATTCCTTTTTCGATATATGCAGGAATGAATTTTCCAAGGTCATCTCTGGAAAGTCCAAGCGTCATTTGAGTTAGATCATTTGTGCCGAAGGAGAAGAAT
This sequence comes from uncultured Candidatus Peregrinibacteria bacterium, assembly GCA_903847465.1. GTDB lineage: Bacteria > Patescibacteriota > Gracilibacteria > UBA1369 > LOWO2-01-FULL-3 > CAINDQ01. The sequence goes on along the minus strand of CAINDQ010000011.1, from coordinate 7,223 downwards.
TCTGCCTCCGCCGCCAATTCATCAGCAATCAAACAAGCTCGTGGAATTTCAATCATCGTGCCTATTTTGTATTTGAAATTTACTTCGTTCCCATATTCAGCAATGGCTTGTTTTGCCACGTCTCTCAGATATTTATATTCGGTGAGCATTCCCACCAGAGGAATTTCTATTTCTACATCCACATCAATTCCTTTATTCTGAACCTCAATTCCAGCCTCAGTAATGGCTTGTACCTGCATTTTATAAATATCAGGATAAGTCACTCCAAGTCTGCAACCTCTGTGTCCGAGCATTGGATTTATTTCGTGAAGATTCCCAATAGTTAATTTCAAATCCTCAACTGTCATGTTGAAATCTCGAGCCAATTCTTCGATTTTATCCTCTTTCTCAGGCATAAATTCGTGCAAAGGCGGATCAAGCAAACGGATCGTCATTGGACGACCAGCCATCGCTTCAAAAATTCCCACGAAATCTTCTTTCTGATATTTTTTCAATTCTTTCAAAGGATTTATTCTGCCATCTTCATCTTTTGCCAAAATCATTTGGCGCACAAAGTGGATACGATCTTCGTTAAAGAACATATGTTCAGTGCGACAAAGGCCTATTCCTTCAGCGCCAAAGCCAATCGCCACTTTGCAATCATGAGGCGTATCAGCGTTTGTGCGAACCTGTAGAGTCTTCAAACTATCAGCCCATTCCATCACCGTTTTGAAATCTCCTGTCATCTCCGGATCCTGCATATCCATCTCGCCAAGCATTACTTCTCCTGTCGAGCCATCTAGCGTAATTGTATCTCCTTCATTAATCACAATGTCGCCAACCAATATTTTCTTTGCGCTAATATTTACGATAATATCCGTACATCCTGCAACGCAACATTTGCCCATTCCTCTACAGACTACCGCCGCATGACTAGTCATGCCTCCACGTGCCGTCAAAATGCCTTGAGCGACGTGCATTCCAGCGATATCTTCTGGACTGGTTTCCTTTCTGACTAGAATTACTTTCTCGTTTTTGTCGGTTGCCCAATCTGTCGCATCTTCAGCAGTGAAGACCACTTTTCCGCAGGCTGATCCTGGAGAAGCGGGCAGACCTTTTGCCACCACCTTTCTTTCGGCGCCTTTTCTGATTTGTGGATGAAGCAGTTGGATCAATTGTTTTGCGTCGATTTTTAGCAACGCTTCCTCTTTTGTCAGTAGTCCTTCTGAAACCATATCAACGGCGATTTTTATTGCCGCATGAGAAGTTCTTTTGCCGTTTCTAGTTTGTAATAAATAAAGTTTTCCTCTTTCAATTGTGAACTCGATGTCTTGCATGTCTTTGTAATGTTTTTCCAAAACATCTCTGATTCCTAGAAGTTGTTTGTACAAAACTTCATTCACTTCTTCGAGTTTAGAAATTTCTAGTGGAGTCCTGATTCCGGCTACCACATCCTCTCCCTGAGCATTGATCAAAAATTCTCCATAGAAATTTTGGTCGCCGGTGGAAGGATTTCTAGTGAAGGCTACACCTGTGCCAGAGTCGTCACCCATATTTCCATAAACCATTGATTGAATGTTTACGGCGGTGCCTTTCAATCCGGTAATGTTATTTAATCTTCTATAAGTTTTTGCGCGATCATTATCCCAAGATTTGAAAACCGCTTCGATGGAGAGTTTCAATTGTTCTAGTGGATTATCTGGGAATGGTCTTGCTGCGTGATTTTTTACAATTTCTTTGTATTCATTTACCAATTCTTTCAAGTCTTCCGTGCTCAAGTCATTATCCATTTTTACCTCTTTCTTCTCCTTCATTTTCTCGATCGCTTCCTCAAAAAGATTATGTTCCACGTTCATCACCACATCTCCAAACATCTGAATAAATCTTCTGTAACAATCATAAGCAAATCTCTCATTTCCAGTCTTGTCAGCCAATCCTTTTACCGTTTCATCATTCAGTCCAAGATTAAGAACAGTATCCATCATTCCCGGCATTGAAGCCGCGGCTCCACTACGAACAGAAACAAGGAGAGGATCTCTCACATCACCAAGTCTCTTTACCATTCTCACCTCAAGTTTTTTTAGTTTATCTTGAAGCTGTTCTGCAAATTCAGCTGGATAATCTTTGTTCTTTGAAAAATATTCACAGACTTCTGTTGTGATCGTAAAGCCAAAAGGAACCGGAATTCCAATCTTTGTCATCTCCGCAAGATTCGCGCCCTTTCCTCCGAGCAATTCTTTCATGTTTTTATTGCCCTCGTCGAAACTATAAATAAATTTACCCTTGGTATAACTTTTTACTGAATTCGTGGCTTTTGATACGGAAGAGGATGGGATGACCATTGGAGTTTATGGTTAAGAGTTTTGTTTGATATATTCCAGAAATATGCCCTGGCTAGCAGTATATGAAAAGAAAGCGAAATTTACAAAACAATTAAATTTACTAATCAAGCCTATGATTATATGGCAACTAAAATTTATAGAATTCCTTGCTCTCTAATTTTTCCTTCGATGCGAGCAAGCGCTGTTACATAAGCCGCTTCACGCAGTGTGCAACTGTATTTATCAGCGTTGGCTTTTACCGCTTTCCATCCGTCCACCATGATTGGAAGAAGTTTTTCGAAAACTTCATTCTCTTCCCAATATTTGCCATCAGCGTTTTGTAACATTTCAAACCAGCTCACTGTAACTCCACCAGCATTAGCCAAAATATCAGGAATAACCATGATTCCTCTTTTTGCTAACATTTCGTCAGCTTCCGGAGTTGTAGGACCATTAGCCAATTCGATAATCATTTTTGCTTTAATTTTGTCAGCGTTACCTTCGTGGACTTGATTTTCCAAAGCCGCCAAAATCAAAATATCACACTCAGTTTCGAGCAATTCTTCATTCGTTACCATCTTGCAACTAGAGCCTTCCATTGTAGAAAGTTTTTCCATATCTAGATGGCAATTTTTCACTGTAGATTTCTCGACTTTGCATTGTAGTAGAGCGTCAGGATTGAATCCATGAGTGCAAACAATTCCTCCTTGTGAATCTGAAGCCCCAACGATTTGATAGCCTTTCGCCGCCAATAATTGAGCCATCACTCCACCGGCATTTCCAAAACCTTGGATCACCACTTTTGTATTTGCAGGAACCATTCCTTGGGAAGTTGCCACTTCATTTAGAACGTAAACACCACCTTGAGCGGTAGCGATACCTCTGCCTTTGCTTCCACCATGTTCCAAAGTTTTTCCAGTAACTACACCCTTCAAATCTTTTCCTTCCAATTTTGAATATTCATCAGCGAACCAATCCATAATCTGTGGAGTTGTGTTTACATCTGGAGCTGGCACGTCTTTTGTTGGGCCAACTACATATTGAATCGCGCGAACATATCCACGAGTTAGTCTTTCCAATTCGCCAACTGACAATTCTTTTGGATTAACCACGATGCCACCTTTTCCACCACCTAACGGAATTCCTACCACACTACATTTTATACTCATCCAAGCCGAAAGAGCGGTCACTTCGCCCATATCCACGTCTTGATGATAACGAATGCCTCCTTTGTACGGACCGGCATAATTGCTATGTTGAACTCTAAAACCTTTAAAAAATCTCAAACTTCCATCGTCCATTTTTACCGGAATACTGACCTCAACAATCCTTTGTGGATGCTGCATGAGCGCCTTCACGTTCGGGTCAAGATTCATGATAGTTGCGGCTTTCTCGATCTGTTTCAGGGTGTTTTCAAAGAGAGACATTTATTTAAAGGTTAGAAAAATAATCGCAGGCAGTTTATTCTTTAGTTTTTTGGAAATCAAGCCTCTGCCTAATTAAACAATCCAAACAAAGTAAATGCCACCGGAGGAAGTTCGAGGGCAAAGAAATAAACAATCATTTGGCCGGCAAATCCTGCAAAGAGGGGAACGGTCAGATTGTCATCCATTTTTTTTGTGAACAATTCAAAGACCGTTGCGGTAATAGCCATCGGGGCGAATAGCAGAATCATATTTGGCATAGTCAAAAATCCAATGATCATATTGGTAGCCAAACAAGCCAAAGTTCCAATGTAAGTTTTATTTCCATAGATCTTGGTTTTTCCAAAAGCTCTTCCAAAAAGTGCCGCGAACAAATCTCCGAATACAGTCATCGACAAGGCCAAAAAAGCCACCCAGTAATCAAAAGCGCCAAAACAAATTATGATAGAAATTAGCAAGAAAACGGCGGAAGAAATTTGTGTTTTCTCATGCTTTCTCAAAAATCCATCAATCGCTTCGGCAATCCTAGGACGATGCTCCAGCCTGATATATTCGATTTCGAGAAGAAGCAGAAGTAGGCCAGTGATAGCCAAAATAGCGATACGAGGAGTCGTGTAATTCAGCAATAAAGTGTACCCCACCAAAATAAAAACGCTCGACAAATGAAAAGCCTTGCGAACTAATTCACGGAAAAGAGAATTGTTATCCATATGGTATTATTTCCAAACTTGAAACCATTTTTTTGCAGGAGCCTTCAACAAATTCATCTGATTTTCCAAAACGAAAATCTTTTCCTGCAAAGTATTTACCAGTCTCATGAAGTTCTGTCTCTCGTCGCTATGTTGATTAACCATCTTCTCAAGAACCTTTGTGAAATCACGAAATTCGTCTGCCGTGATCATGTCACTGCCGACTTTGTTTACGCGTGAAGTGGTTCTGACATCCGTATCAAAAGTAGTTTCTTTTTGAGTTTCCTGAGCCGCTTTTTCAGTTGTCTTGATGCGATAAAGAGAGAATAGCATCTCTTTGTCGATCAGATAATTGAAACCTTGTGGGGTTTTCATTCTGCGAACTTTGAGTTTCTTTGACTTGATTGCTCTGCGGATAGTCTGAATTGATTTTTGGCTTATTTCAGAGGCTTCCTGAATCGTAATAAAATTTGTTTCCATAGGTTTATGAGATTTTTTTGAACTAAAAAGTTTTGATTAATCACAATTTAATACATCCAAAAAATTAACACAACCAAATGCCCAAATAAGTATTTATTTGAAATTGACAAACCTCCAAAGGGTTTATGAAACTAACTAATTCCCATAATTTTTTTCATGCCACTATGTTTTTTTATGTATGAAATTATTAAATAAGAAATCGGAATTGCGGAAAACAAAATGATCACCGCTGTCCAAACGAAAGACCAATTTTGCGAACTGGATGCCAAAACAGACGCTTCGCCTATCGATCCGTCGGCAATCGTTTTTGCATTTTTATCAAACATGAAATTCTCCCAGGCGATCAAATCAATGTCTTGGCGGATAGTATCCAAAGTTGAAACAATGCCATTCTTAAATTCAAAACTAAATTTATCTCCACTCAAAATTTGGAAATAAACATCTGTAACTTTTTCTCCGCCAAGAGGGAAGCTGTCATCTCTTCTCAAAGTCTCTCCGAAAATAACTTCATTAGTTTTTTCGTCATTTTTTACTAGATAAAAAGGATCGCCACCTATCTCTAGAAAATTTCCCGGATCGTATTTTAGAAAGGCCAATTTGTCCTTTTCGTATTTCAAATGAAAGGCGATGCCAAGGACCGGAGTAGTCATGTCTTTTGCCAGAATTGATATTTGCAGAATATCACCATCCAGCTTTTCACCCTGCATATACATTGTGCCATTTTGCTGAGCAATTTCTCCGAAATCAGAAGTTTCGTCGGTGGTACTTTCGTCGGAATTAACGGTGTCCGCCGAAAAATCATAAGCCATCGACGTGCATGGATATATCGTCACAAAAAACAAACTCACAATAATTCTAAAAACTTTTTTCATCACTAATATTTTTAAAGAATAAAATCAAACGAGGCCCCCATTTTAGAGAGCCCCGTTTTTCCAACATTACATTTTCACCCCAAAATTTGCTCCAATATCAATTAAATCACTACCATCGATAAGTCCATCAAAAGTCGTATCGACGATAGCGTCATATCCACTATCGCCAATCGCACTTCCATAACTCTTCGCCAATTTCACTAGATCTCTGCCATCTACTCGTCCACTTCTATCGTTATCACCGACAAGTCCGCGAGTTTCGATCGCAGTCACAGTCGTTGCAGAACTAAATTCTCCATTTTTCACAGAAATGACCTGATAATTGTATTCAATTCCAGTAATAATTTTCCCTCCGTTTACCACACTATCATTGTCCGTAAATGCCAAAGTTGTAGTTTCTCCCAAGCCTACAAAATTGCCATTCGGAAGCTGTCTTTTGATAATGTATTTTTCCGCGCCGCTGGTCGGCGCATTCCATTTCAATTCAAAACTATAAGGGTTTAATCCCTCATTTGCCTGCAAATTTGTAACAGGCATCGTGTTTGAAACTTGACCGATTGCTATATGTAAAGGTGCAAAGCTAGCGGCAATATCCGCAGATCTATCAGCCAAAAAGCTTGAAGCGCCAAAAGAAATATCAGCGCTCGTTCCACTCGCGCCTATCGCTTTGAAAGTAATATTAACCAAATCTCCGCTCCCGTTTATTCCAACTGGCGGACTTAACAATCTCGCATTCCCAATAATCAATTTTCCCTGATTCCCATTTTCCAAAGCAGTATTAAAACTCGTCGTGGTTCCGTCATTCTTCAAAAAATCACTCTCACTGGCTGAAACAAATTCCAACACATTCGCATCATAATTCATCTCAAATCCATACGCATACAAATCCAAAATATTTTCCACCCCCACTCCAACAGTAAAACTTTCTCCATTGCTCAAATTGGTTTTCGCAGAATTCAAAGCAACCCTAGTTCCACCGTTAAAATTGCTATTTGCGCCTCTTGCTGTTCCCAAAATCGCACTTCCACTTCGCCCACTAGATCCATTTCCAGATTTTGCTGTAGCCCAGTTCGAGCTTGTGTCAGCCAAAATCGCAGGGTCGATTCTTTCCATCGTCGCTTTTGAGGTGGAATCTCCGGCATACCACATTCCACTTTCGTTTACCGTATCCACAGTAACTCCTTCAGCATTTTTCAAAAACAACGCTTCTCCAGTATTCACAAGGGTTAGCCCAATAATAGCGTCCGCAACAATTCCTCCTATGCTCGCTTCGCTATCCTCAATCAAAAAATACCCATGTGCCGCAATCACTCCGCCAGTAATCGCATAAGAATGACCTTTGTTGTCATCCACTTTCCAACCGCTCAAGTCCACATTCGCCCCCGTATTATTATAAAGCTCGATCCACTCATCATTCGAACTATCGGCAGTTCCAGCCCACGCCACCTCATTTATCAC
>CAINDQ010000010.1 GCA_903847465.1 uncultured Candidatus Peregrinibacteria bacterium | reverse complement strand
TCATTTTGAGGGGGTCTCTTGTGGAACGAGTGAGCAGACAGGAGAGAAAAGTTATCAAAAGAAAAACAGAGAAACTTTTGTTGAAAAGTGGGAAAGTGTTTTAGAGAAGGAAAATTTTGGTCCTGGAAAAAACTTTTTTTTGGCTCGAGATAAAAGTGGCGGTAAAAAAACAATTTTATTTATAGATCATTACGTTCCTCATTTTGATAAAGATGCTGGGTCTAGATCTACTTTTCAATACCTGAAGTTGTTTGTAAATATGGGGTTGAATGTAAAGTTTTTCGGGGATGATTTTTATAAACATGAACCTTACTCAACGGTTCTGGAACAATTAGGTATAGAGGTTTTATATGGGTTAAATTATATTGATAACTGGAAGGAATTGATTAAGGAATATGTGCAGAAGGCAGACTATATTTGCTTAAGTAGACCACACGTAGCAATCAAATACATTGATTTTATAAAAGAAAATACTAAGGCGAAAGTTTTGTATTATGGCCAGGATTTGCATTATTTGAGAGAGACTCGAAGATATGAAGTTGAAAAGGATGATAGGATTTTGGAATGCATAGAGAACTGGAAGAATATGGAATTTGAAGTTCTTCGAAAAGTTGATGTGGCATATTATCCTTCAAAAGTAGAAATTGATGTATTAAAAAGAAAATTTCCTGGGCTAAAGGCGTACGAAATACCTGTTTATGTGTATGATAATTTTCCTCCAAAGGTTACTTCGGATTATTCTGATAGACATGGTTTATTGTTTGTTGGTTCTTTTAATCATTTGCCTAATTTTGATGGATTGATGTGGTTTATCAAGGGTGTTTTCCCAAAGATTCTTTTGCATAATCCTGAAATAAAACTTTATATTGTAGGATCTACTCCTCCAGATGGGTTGATAAAATCTGAATATAAAAATGTTGTAATGTGTGGATCTTTGAGCGATAAAGACTTGATGGAAATATATAATAAAATTCGTCTTGTTGTTGTGCCTTTGAGGTATGGGGGTGGCTTAAAGGGAAAAGTTGTAGAGGCAATGTATCATTCTGTTCCTATGGTTTCGACTTCTATTGGTGCGGAAGGAATACTTGGAGCCAAAGAAATGATGAGGATTGGCGATACCATTGATGATTTTGCGGATGGAGTAATCGATTTATATGATAATTTTGATGTTTCGAAGGCTTACGTGTACAATTCTCTTTCCTATGTTAAAAATAGATTTTCTGTTGATGCTGCTAGAAATATTATTGAAGAGGAAATAGTTTTAGAGAATTAATGTAAAGTTTTTTCAAGGCGGATGAGGTTGGGAATGTTTATTTTTAAGGCTAAAACATTCGGATTACTTGTTTGCTTTTTGTTATTTGGTGAAATACAATCTCCATTGTTATTCTTTCTTTGTTCTTAAAACGTAATTCAAGTTAATGCTGTTCAATTCTATTAGTTTCTTGTGGTTTTATCTTGTGGTCGTTGTGTTGTATTTTTTGCTTCCTTTTAGTTTTAGGTGGCTTTTGTTGTTAATTGCTAGTTATTACTTCTACATGAGTTTGAGCCCTATTTATGGGCTTTTACTGGTTGTCACAACGGCTGTGACTTATTTCGCCGGCATTCTTATTGGGAAAACGGAGAAGAAGGCTACAAAGAAAAAGTATTTGATTGGAGCTTTGTTTGTTAATTTTGGGATTTTGTTTGTATTTAAGTATTTTAATTTTTTCGATGCGAATTTAGGCAGTGTTCTTTCATGGTTTAATATTTTGTATACGCCATTATCTTTAAAATTACTTTTGCCTATTGGAATTTCTTTTTACACGTTCCAAAGTTTGGGTTATGTAATCGATGTTTATAGAGGGGATATTAAGGCCGAAAGGCATTTTGGTAAGTTTGCGCTGTTTGTTTCTTTTTTCCCGCAGTTGTTGGCTGGGCCTATAGCGAGAGCGGGAAAAATGATTCCTCAATTTAGCGAGAAACATAGTTTTAGTTACGATAGGCTGATCAATGGATTAATCATGGTTTTGTGGGGGTTTTTCAAGAAAATAGTTATTGCTGATAGGTTGGCGGTCTTGGTAAATCAAGTTTATGGTAACCCAACTAATTATTCTGGGTGGGGATTAATCATCGCGACATATTGTTTTGCTTTCCAAATTTATTGTGATTTTTCTGGCTATTCGAATATTGCCATTGGCGTTGCGAAGATTTTGGGATATGAGCTTCCAGATAATTTTAATAGGCCCTATTTTGCTCAGTCTATTCGTGAATTTTGGAAAAGATGGCATATGACTTTGAACCAATGGTTTAGGGATTATGTTTATATTCCGTTGGGAGGGAATAGAGTTGCGAAATGGAGACTTATTCTAAATACTCTTATTGTTTTTGCTATTACTGGGCTTTGGCATGGTGCAGCGTGGACGTTTGTTATTTGGGGGTTGTTGCATGGGTTTTATTTGGTTGCGGAAATTTTGTTAGGAGGGATTTTTGGTAGAATTAAATTTTGGCCTAAGGTTC
>CAINDQ010000009.1 GCA_903847465.1 uncultured Candidatus Peregrinibacteria bacterium | reverse complement strand
GGATCTCGTGGTCGGTTTAGTACATAAATAAGTTTTCTTTAAAATTTATTCCAAAAATCTTCAATGCCCTTTAGTTCGTTGCCCACGAACTAATAAATATCCTTGAGTGGCTCATTCTGCTCAAGGATAAACACCCTAGAAAAGCCCTAAAAACCCCTTAATCCTAAAGATTCAGGGGTTTTTCTAATGCATACGTAAAAACCTGCCACGCACTATAAATAGCCTCTTAGCTGGCACACTGGCGATCATTTGTCATCTTTGCGCCCTCTTTAAATTTATCTAGTACTGGGAAGCTATCTAAAATAGTTTTGTCCAAACTAGCCGCACTTTCCATGAATTCTGTGATAATTGAATCTGATCCAGTGGCATAAAGCATCTGAAAGCGTGTACTCATTTCGTTTTCCAGAGTTTGTGCTCGTAGGACAAGATCCGATTTTTGTTTGTTTGAAACGGCGCCTTGAGTACTTGAAGGTGGGGGAGATTTGTCGAAACTATTCCAGTTTGCCATAAAATCTTTCGCAAAATCATCAAGGGTTTGACCATTAAGATTCATTTGGCCCAAGTTCTTTCCCCATTCTTTCCAGCTTGCAGAGTCTCCCCAAGCTTTTTTTACCTTTTGAGCTTTTCGCTTTAATTGTGCTCCGCTGTTCTTGATATCTTTTGCGAAATCTCCGCTAACAAACTCCTTAAATTTATTTTTCACATCTTTCCAGGAAGTCATCTCGCATTTATCATTATACGCCGACTTGCGCTCGGCATATCTCACATCGAGTTCATTCAAGAAAACCGCAAATGCATCAGGTGTAAACCAATTATTTCCCTTAACATATTTTTTGGTCATTTCGGCATGCAGAGTAGTAAGATCTTTATAGACTCTCTTGGCAATACCGCCTGTCACTACATTTCTTGCATAATAAATCTCTGTAGAAGTTTTATAATAAGCATCTTTTAATTGTGGTACTTTTGCGTTTTGACAGGTCAAAAGCGCATCTCTGATTTGTTGACGGAGTTTGTCTCTCTTTTGGACCAAGCCAAGAATGTCATAACCATGACAACTATTGCGAACCAGTACGTCCTTCCAAGGCTCTACTATGCCTTCCGCAAAGCTATCACTCCATATCATTGATTTCAAAAATGTCGTAAAACTTTGTCCACCTTCCGTAAAACATTTTGCTATTTTCATCTTTCCGTCTTTGTCGTACAAGCTGTTGTCCATACTTTCCTCTGGAGTTGGATCTTCAGCGTGAGCAATGAATGAAGCCGTTGACATGAACAAAACCATAGATATCACAATAGCCCCAAATAAAATCTTTATTTTTGAATAGCTTCGGTCTGTATTTCTTTTTATGGAACGCATGGTTTTGCTTTAATTTTTTCTATGGAAGAATTTACATCCTCATAATTTTGCTTATACATTTCAAAAAATCCTTTCATTTCATTCATTTGAGAAAGCACAGGTTTTGAAAATAACGTCATGCTCATTCCCTCATCGGCGATTGAATTTGCTTGGATGTTTTTCATGGCCTCTGCTGTATTAGCGCTTATTATAGCGGATAAATCAGTTGCCAGTTGATCACTGGTAATGTCTGCACCCACATAATTCAAAGCAAATTCTTCGGCGGTACTTTTATCCCATTTACTGAATCCATATGGCTTGGAGGCTTCCACAAATTTATTCCATTCTGCGATTGCATTCTTTCCAAAGATGACATCATCAGCTGGTTCTGCTGGCAGAGGACTGCCCACTAGATGCACCTTGAAATCCAACAATGAGCCAAAAGATTTCTTGCAAGTAGCTGATTCCATCAGGTTACCAGTTGTTTTATTTGGAATCATGCTTTGAGACAAAGTACTATTTAAAGCTTTATTTATTTTTTCGATTTCACATTTAATACAACTGGAACCAGAAGAATCATAAGCGGCTTCTTTGATCATCTCAATTTTTATACATAGCGCCACTTTTACAGAGAAGCCAAAAGCTCCTGCACCCGCAGCCGGTCCACCTTCGGAGTCCATGCTGGCAAAAGCAGGTGAAGCATCGTTTGCAGGCACATCTCCACAAAAACCAATTTTCTTTGCGTCTGATTTTGCAGGAGGAATTGGGTTTTCCGGCGTAAATGTTTGAGCCCCGTTATCTTGATTGCCTGCATCTCCAGCGTTTCCATCGCCATTTGAGGGGTCATTCCCATTTCCAGCAGGTTTACCTCCATTTGGTTTAGTAGGATTATTCTTATCAAAGTTCTTTGAGGCATCCGCAAGTTTATTATCAGTAGGGCAGACGTCTGCATCGGCTATTTCCGTCGGCAAGACTTTATCGCCAACTTTAATCTCAGCTTGTTTCTTCGGCTTGCCGTTTGCATCTGTGCCCGTAGTTTCTGTGATAGAAACAGGTCCAGGATTTGCATTGGCAACGGTCGGAATAGTAGCTGGATCAACAGCAGGAATAGTGTCCAAAAAGGATGCTATATTGCCTTCGGCTTCTGATAATGGCTGCCCAGATGCTCCTACTGAAGGAGAACCAAACAAGATTTTTTCCATCACTCCAAGGTCGTAAATCAAATCGAATCCTGAATCCTCAAGATCCCCATTCGAAAACATCTCTGTAGGCGAAATTGAGGTATCTACTTCTTCCTGAATATCAAAAAGCTCTTTGTATGAGGTATAGTCGTCTTGGATCTGTTTTTGCATCTTTGCGGCGTCCGCAGTCGTCAGACGTCTCATGTTTGGTGAATTATTGAACAAAACAGAAATGTCACCTTTTACAGCCGATAGCGCTTCGTTATCGGTTAGATGATAATTACTGGCGATAACGCTAATCGCTTTGTTCCCTGGACTTACCACCAGTTTCTTTCCCATAAATTTATAGAGATTTTTTCCCGGAGTAGAGGTGTTACTAAAAATACTTTTCCAGCTTGAATTTTCTTCCGACCACGCTCGATAACTGTCCCAGCCCTCAGAAGCGGTTTCTCCATAAGCAGTGGGACTTCTGTCTATATAAATCATAGTGGCGGACACTAGTCCTCCTATGAAAATTCCGATAATGATTGGCAAAAATCTCTTCATAAATTAGCTACATTTTGTAGATGTAGTATTTGTAAATGTTGATGGGAACTGATCTATTAAGAAACGGATATCTTTTAGTTTGTTTTTATATTTAATAAGATCTTTGATGATCAGGCTGTATTGCGTGTGAATAGGATATGCGGTCAAAAATTCGTTATATGCGGCGAGAGTCACCTCGAGTACTCTTCTGGATTGTTCGATGTCTTTATTAATTTCATCATCTCTTTTTTGAATCTGTCGATATACAAGGTCGGTTACGGGAGTCATGCGCATAGCACCTCCTCCCAAATTACTAAAGTCGATAGTTCCTTGAATCTGCTGTAAGTGTAACGTGTATCTTATGTAAGTATCCAAACTTTGAATGGATACGCAGTACGGACTGATATTGGAGGTGTCATCTTTACAGATTTGTTTGCATTTTTGAGCACCATTTTCTGCCGCAAAATCACAAGCTGCGGGTACTTTTAATTTTGGATTGTAGACTCCTTTTCCGTTATTTGTTCCGTTAGGATTTAAAACTCCTTTCTCTTTCAATATTTTTACAGCCGCAGCAAACTTATCATTGAACAAGGTGTTCATTTCCGTGTGATATAGCTCCATAGCCGATTCGTCTGTCGTTTTTTCAAATTCATGTTCTCCTGCCGCATAGATAGTATAGCCGCCATACACAACAGACATTGTGATAAAGGAAGCTACGAGTGTTACCAATATTTTCTTGAGAATTTTCATTTTAACTTAGATTCTATGTTTAAATATATCAACTTCTACATGGGAATAGTCTTCATGCATTTCTTGCAAATGAATCCTGGAAATTTATTTTCGAATGTAGCAAACAGGCCATACATCTCAGCTATTTTCATATTTAATGCTCTTAAGTTTCCATTCAAAACTTTGAATTTTTCTACTAACATAATTGTCTTTTTTTGAGCAGCGGCGGTTTTGATATGGCTTAACATTTGGGTTCTACCCGCAGAAATATACGTGTTCACAAGTTCTTCACAGAGCGCGTATTGATTCATTGTTTGGTCGAAAGTTTGAATTCTTTGAGTTAGTGAGCCACCATTCTTATTAGCGGCGGCCTTTTCTGCTGCAGTAAATCCAGATATTTGTAATTTATTAAATTGATCTCTCAAGCTTTGTCGGTATTCGCTATATCTAGCAATGGCCAATTCGGTTAGAGAACTTGTAGAACTTTTGTTTTTGAAATTGGTGTCGAGAAATTCCAAAAAAGATTTTAATTCAGGCTCGAATCCTTTGATTTTCCTTACAGGATCACCATTAATCAAAACTTCCTTACATTCTGCCGGCACAATGCTATTTTTAATATTTTCTTCCATCGTTGCCGCTTTCGCAGTATATAAAAATGGCATTGCTGACATTACAAGTCCGATCAGACATAGAACCGCCAGAAACTTTATTATAAATTGTTTAACAGATTTTTTCATAAATATTTTCTTTTATTATTTGTTAGTTGGCACAGATTGTACAGTCACTTCTTCACTCTTTGAGAAGAAATAACTATCATCAAGATTTGAAATTGTTGCAAAGAATATGTCGGTAGGAACTATATCCGCTTTATGATCAAAAGTGGAGATACAAGGACAAGTATTACATTCAGGTGGCACGATATAAAGACCAAGGTCTCCTTCTTTAGCTTCTTTGGTAACACCATCAGGGTTTTCATATGGAGGAGCTAATTGGCCATCACTTGCGTCACAGACTTTGCCTGCTTCAGTTGGATCAAGTGGATCAGTAAGGTCTTTTACTTCTTGGCCATCACTCACACAATCGCCATCGGTGTCAGGATTATTTGGATCAGTTAGGTAAATCAATTTCTCTGCAAAATTGGTTAATCCATCTCCGTCATTATCAAAAGGATCGTCAACTGGGTCGAGTGGATTTGTGCCAAGTTTTACTTCTTGTCCATCTGTAGCTCCGCCCTTGTCAGTATCGGCATCGAGCGGATCTGAACCATATTTAAATTCTTCGATATTGGTTAATCCGTCCTTGTCAGGATCATCATCAGGATTTTTGACCCCATATTTTTTCTCGTAATAATCAGGAATGCCATTGTTGTCGCTGTCGATTATGAAACAGTTATAAATATCTATTACACGCAGTGACATCAGTAGCAAATCTCTGAATGTTACATTCTTTCTTGGGTCAGCCGCTTCGTCTGCTGTCAGGATGAAATTATTGATTAAAGTTTCTGTGGATTTTAAATAACTGGTTAGATCAACAGCGGCTATCATCTCGGCCTCAAACCAAGGCTTTGCAGGGTCGTGAACGAGTTTTGTGATATCAATCACTCCTTGCATCGCCAAAGCGGCTAAAATGATCTTTGTGGCCTCAGCTCTGGTGATGTTGTTGTCAGGTCGGAATGGAGGAAGCCCGCTCACCGGATCAAGGTCGGCATAACCATTAATCAACTGACGATCCGCCATTGCCGCTTCTCTGATGTATGGGAAGTACCAAGGAGTTTTGCCATCTTCATATCTCATATCAGAGAATCCTTCACCATCTTTATAAGTTGTATAGGCTTCAGGTTTTCTTGGAATAATACAAAGCATATCCAGCACTATTTTTACAAATTGTGCTCTGGTTACGGCATCATCCAGATTTACAGGCATTCCATTTGTGACATCGAAATCCAGAATGCCTTTTCTATAAAGTTCATCTAATTTTTCATTGAGATTTATATTCCCTTTATTGTTTGGATCATCTCCATTGTTTAAGCCATTACCGTTATTTCCATCAACAAGCGCCGGACCAATGGTCTCTCCATTTCCTGATGAATCAGTGCTTCCCGCAGTTGGCATTTTCTCGCCAGTTTTGTAAGCCGGACTATATAACTCTCCGTTGGAAGGAGCTCTTGGAGTTGTAAATGGCACGTCTTTTTTTGCAATAATAATACCAGCATCTCCGCCCTTTGCCGGAGAAATATAAATTTCTTCCACAACAGTTCCATTAAATCTTAATTCAAAAATCAAAGGATCTATTTCGTGATTATTTTTCTTTTGAGTAAAGGTAACTCGTGGATCTACTATTACTATGTTTCCTGTCGTATCCACAAAAGCCAAATATTTATTTTCTTTCAAGTAAACAAGTCCTGCGCCACCTGGATAATAAGGATCACTTGCTGGGAAATTTTTCATGACGAAATCATCAGCAGTATTTATATCATCTACGTGGACTCCTTGAAGTGAAGTGTAATTTGCACTCTCAAATCCATAATTTTGATGTAACGTAACGTCCACATTCGCATCAGCTATTACATATACGGTTCCCATTACATTTCCAGTGGAATTCAAAATGTCGATACTGGTAGGTTTTGTAGGAGGAACGGCCTGATTTGCTTTTGTGGAATATCCCCGCATCAAAGCGCCGATATCTCCGGTGTCAGGATTAATTTCTGCAATAACAGTGCCTGTACTATTTTCAACAGTGATAATATCTTTCGTTTTTAAATCTGTAATTTTATAAGCACCCAAGTCGTCAGTATAGTATTTCCCATTTGCGCTAATTGAAGGAGTCATCACTTTCTTTAATCTCGGAACCAATTTCAAAGTTCCACCAACACATCTATAAATAAAACGTTGTCGCATCAATGAGAATGGCATTTTATCAACAAGAGGAGCTGTTAAACCGCTTGCGGTTGGGCCTTTGGAGATATTCCCATCCAAAGTGATATCCGGCACAAATACAGTTACTTTGAAATTTTGTTTCGAACTATTTCCAGATTGATCCACTATATTCAAAACAAATTCATGAACGCCAATGTCACCTTCATTTGTGAATGGTCCTATTTTGAAAATAGGATTGTCTTTATCATTCCATGGAATTCCATCACCATTTGAATCAAACAAAACACTCTTGTCGCTCCAAATACTTAATGGAAGCTTTGTGACTTTAGCGGTTGGATTTGAGCTTGTATAAGGCAATGGCTCGACGGAATATTCCACGATTTCACCATTCGAATCAAAAGAATTGCTAGCGTTTACGGTGAGATCTTTCATTATGGAAACTTTGAATTCTGTATCGATTGCTGGGAATGGTGCTTCTTTGTCGGCGCATTCTGATGGAGCCGTGATTGAGAAGGATGATGGTAGTGATCTATTCAAGTCCTTATCTAGAGCCACAACTTTCGCATAATAATTTCCATTTGGTAGTTTCACAGAAATGGCAGGCGCATCAGGACTTGAGAGCTCGAATGCTTTTGGATTTATTTCTTCTTCTGTTGGAGGAGTGATTTCGAGTTTTTTCAAAAGATCTATCGATTGCGGACTTGTAAACGCCTCGACAGTTACAAAGTATTTATAATCAGGATGTTCAAAGTCATCATATATAGAATTGTTCAGCGCTATTTCGTAACCAACAGTCGTGGATTTGCCACTTGGGAACCATGAAATGTCGGCTGTCTTATTGCTTTCAAATGGGGAAGAAACGCCTTGAATTGCATCTCCACCAACGCTTACATAATCCCCGATAGTATTTTTTGAGGTAACAGAAAGGAGTCTTCCTTCCTGATAATCATTACTCTTTTTATGATTTTCTTTAATGTAAACATCTCCACCCAAAGCATAAATAATGTCTTCATCGCCATCGTGATCCATGTCCGTAAAGAGCATGTTCACCTTTCCACTTAGTTCATCTGTGTAATTCAAAATATTTTCATTCCTACCTTCTATGATCACAAATAATCCCTTTGGCGCCGGCATTGGCGTACCTGCTTTCTTGCTTTGTGTCACGGCGGATACTTGAGGATTTACATTTGCCGCCAAAAGTTTTCTGTTTAATTCAGAAGATTGATTGTCCAGAGATTTCGTCACCGAATCCCCAAAGAATGGCATCTTTAAGTAGTCATCTGAGTTATTTGCAGAAGTATCAGGCGTACTATTGTTGGCGATATAAGAATTATTCTTCTCATCCATCCACGCCGGTTGAGAGAGTGTAGCGATGCGTTTTACAGTTTGGGTTTGATTATTATCTACCAGTATTTTTGCGAATTTCTCATTGTCATTTAGGTTTTGTAACAGGGAAGAATTTGATGTGTTCAAATTGTCGACATAAGCAATCATCGAGCTTCTTAATTCCGCCATTCTGTTCATTTCTGGAGTAGTTGGCAGGTCTTGTTTAGCGATATTTAATTTAAGTTGATCGATGGATTGTTTCAGAACAGGACTATCTGGGGAAAGATATGTGCTGGTTGCCGTGAGATAATAAACCTCAGGAGTGGTGTCTTCTGGGATTGTCGCTACGAAGTCAGTGATAATAGAATTAAATTTATCTACGTTGCGCTTTAGTTCCATCGCTGGAGCGGAACTTAGTAGAGCATTGGCTTCTGTTTTTGGCACTTCGTTAGCGTCAGGAGCCGGTAGAGTAATTCCAGGTTCTTTAACTTTTTGTGGAGCGGTGCCTGTTGGAATTTTTATATTAACTGCGTTTGAATCATCAGCAGGACTAGTTGAAAGATTTCGAGTGGCATCGAAAGTTTTCATCATCTGATCAAATTGTTCTTTCCCTAAAGCTTGTTCAAGTTGCTGTCTTTGAACTGTTGTAAGGTTTTTGAGATTAACAGTTTGAACATTCTCAGTTGTAGTCGTCGTAGTCCCACTTCCATCATCACTACCGATTTCACTGATAGCTCCGAAGGTCGCGTTTACAGCGTCCTGTAGGGCTTTTGCAGCGGCTTCTTCCATTTTAGCGATGGCTTCGTCTATTAGTTGTTGAACAGGGAATTGAGTCGCCTTATTTATTTCAGTGATAATTGCTTTCAAGAAATTGTTATAAACATCAGCCGCACCTTTTACGATGTTATAAATTGGATCTACATTTATCGCCACATTCATCGAGGCGGTGATGCGAATCTCTTTCACGTAATCATATGATATCGCTGGCAATTGAATCGCCATTGAAGCGATCAACATCAAAACAACATCCAAATTTGGTTGGGTCAGCGTTTCCACTTTTGTTTCTAGTGACATTTCTTGGACTGGCAGGAAGGTCTTGATCAAGCAGAGAATCTTTAGAATAGGCTTGAGGACGGCCAACAAAGTGACAACGATATCAGGTAGTGCCGGGATTTTTGGTGGACGAGGAAGGTCAGGTAGTTTTGGAATAGGAAGTGGTGGCAAATCAGGGAGTTCAGGCAGAGAAGGTAACTGCAATTTAAATACCCAACCCGGTAGGCTCAAATTGATGTCAGGAATTACAGGCACGGTGATCAATGGAAGATCAGGTAGGAATATTGGTTCCGGTTTGAATACTACATCTGGCCACAAAATCTTCATGCCTAATTGCATCTGCGATACATCAAAGACAAGGTCCGGCCACTTCGGCAGTGGAACAATAGGAGGACTTGGTATGGCTACGAATAACTGCATTAATAAGCCAAGTCTTGAGAAGCGGTCGTTTTTACATTCATCACAAGACACTTGGAAATCTATGATCAAATCCAAAATTGCTTTCCAGCTTTTGAATGTTCGAATGATTTCTTCAACCATCTCCATCCACGCTTCAATAATCTTTACTTGTTTCTTTATATAGCCACCGATCATCGTCATGATGGCGTCGAGATAGCAGATGATTTGGGTAGCATATTTTGATTCCCAAGTTTTCCATTTCATAATCTCGTATGGCAGATTGGCGATCTGGTCCAAAGTATCGAGCATGCTCTCAACACCTTTGATAAAAGCGCCAAAGTCCGCCTTGAATTTCTCACAATAAGAATTTGCGTTCGTATTACATTTCCAGAATTTCAATCTTTCGTATTGTTGTTTTTCGTATGTCAGCCAGTCACGAACTTGCGTCTTGTATTTCTCAATTTGATTACTTGGAATTGTCGGTATCTTTATGGTGACAGTCTTGCTTTCGATGGTGATCAGAGGAAGGCTATTTACCGCCGCCAAGAAGTCATGCACTGAATTCCAACCACCTCTTCTGTTCTGGAAATTCTTTTTTGCCGCCGCAAATTGAGGGCCAAGACTACCAAAGTCCGGATACACAAAATAGATATCGGTTAGATCTAGTAATTTGTTGAAGACTTCTTGGATTTGTCTGTCGAACCAATCTGTGATTACAGCAGGGAAGCCAGGGATACGAATATTCGCCGAAGCTCCAGCTTGAATTGGATTACCTGGTTCAGAATAAGCCGAACTTCCGGAAATAGTTTCAGAATCGGAAGCGCTATCAGCCGCACCACTATCTGATCCATCAGAAGCAATGATCATTCCACCGGTCGCACTATTTATCGCATTTTTAGCTGCTGCAATTGCATCAGAAATCATTCCCATGAAATCAGGACATACTCCTAGCATTCCAAGTGGAATAGCGAATGCAAAACATGGAGATGCATGTCCAGGCCCTGGCCCAACACATATTGCTATCGCTAATCCGCCATCCAAAGTAGGTGATATATAGAATCTTCCACCAGTAGATGGAGCCATTGATGACCAGAACGGTGCCACAAACATCATCGGTGGCACACCCCACGCAAAGATAGCTGTGCCAGGAATCACATCGTTAGGAACCAAGAAAGCATAGTTGAAAGGAATTGGTAAACATCCCGCTCCAGCGCAACGTAGCGCATTCATGGCGCCTTCTACCGCATTCGCAACACCATTGGCAATTCCGCTCAAAGCTCCTAGGGCATTATTCAAAGCATCATCAAGTCCTCCAATCACTCCCATTACATCCCCAAAACCGATATCGTCATCTCCGCCAGAGGTCCCCGCAGTTCCATTCCCGGCATTGCTTCCAGGCGCACTAACACTCGCCGCGACTCCCGCAGGTGCAGAAGGCGTGGTGATCTGTCCGGCGGCATTCACATTCACGTTATCCCATGAATTTGGTAGGCCATTAAAGTTCGAATCCGCTACCAAGTTTGTATAAGCTTTTGTAAGGCCACTTTTCAATTCAGCAGGAATCTGTGGCTGATTTTTTGGGTCTGAATACCATTTAGTTTGCCACTCTGCATTGGTTCCAAAGAAGACTCCATCATCAGGACGTTGAGGATTGCCATTAGGCCCAGGATTTGGCGGTGGAGTTGGTGCAGAATTTGTGGCCGTTGCCAATAAGTCATTTAACGGGAAGCCATTTTTCGCAAAAGAATCCTCATACAATTTAGATTTATCTGTCGCAGGTCCAACATCCATTCTCGTGTATTGAACTTTGTTTTGCGCATCTACACCTGTGGAATAGAAATGAGTCATCAATACTCCAGCAGTCGTTTTGAATTCAGGTCTCACCAAAATATCCAAATAAGGATCTTTTTTATTTGCATCAGGATATACGCCAAGATCTTTTCCTACGTTGAAATGCACTTTTGGAACACTATTTATCGTAAACTTATATTGAATTCTTCGATTGCCACCTGCCGGAATACTGATGCCAGCGATTACCGCGGAACGTAATTGTATTTTTGTGTCGATCCAAGTCAGTTTATCCGGACAATTCAGATCCAAGCATTTCAAACTGTCTTTCTGTAAATCTATTGCCGCTGGCGTTCCGTCAGACAACATCATGTTGGAAATTTTGACGTTGCTGTTGTTTACCAAGGTTACGTCGTATTGGATTTCATCACCGACATTTGTTTTTTGGCTGGTCAGGTCGACGGCAAATTTAGTTGTCGGATTTCCCTCTGTATATAGAGCTGGATGTTCCGTCAGATGAATGAAATTGTATTCTTTTGGATATGTTTGAGGTGGCACAATCTTTTCACGCGCTTGAGTGTTTGTTAGTGCTTCCTTCTGCATAGCCGCACCTGCAGCTGCGTATTTTTGTGGATCGTAATTTGGATCGGTATTATTTTCAGTAGTAAAGTTTGGGTCCTGATCATTTGTGATAGGGCCTGGTGGAGTAGTACTTGGTAGAATTAATTTTAAGAATTTATTGCTGTTCTTTTGCACTTCATTTTCCAATTTTGCTTTCTCCTCCATTCCTGCAGTTGTCTGAATTAAATCAGGATTTACTGCCGCTTTGGATTTATTTACAACTAGGCTATTGAAGGTTTGTTCCAGTCCTGGGTAGTAGGCGAATAGGCTTACCGCTGTGTTTTTATTGCTATCGATAGAGAATCCAAAGTTTTTGCTGAAATTGTAATTCGTGTTCAATCCGAGACAAGCATCACCATCATTTTTATTATAGAAAAGTCTGATGTTTCCCGCAGAATCACTCACGAATAAATCATCACAACCATCGGCATTGGCATCGCCCACTTTCATCTCATAAGCTTTACCTTCGAGAGCTAGGTTCAACGTTTGTCGTTCCAAACTACCTCGATTATTGATAAACAAGCTCATGCATTCTTCTCCTTTCTTACAGCTTTCCTTTGTTCCCACAATCAAGTCGTCATAGCCATCATTGTTCACGTCAATTTTCGTTGCACTGAAAGCTCCTCCATAAACATTCAAAATATATCCGCGATCAAAATAGCGTTGTCTGCTGTTTTGATTTTCCAACAATCGAATCAATCCGCTTTCATACAAAAGCAAAATATCTTCGTATCCGTCAGCGTTATAATCAAAATCCAACATGTTGGTAATCTTCTCATCTCCGGCAAAAACAGGCTTGCCGATAGTTTTTGCATAGCCGCTAAACTCGCTTATGATTCCCATAATTCCTTCTACCTTCAGTCTTACGGTTGGATCTCCATAGACGATTCCCACTTCGGAAGCATAAGGCAGATTTGATTCGCCAACAGAATTTCCAGCGGAGAAGAAAAGCATAAATTTATTTTGTCCTTCAAATCCAACTCCAGCGGCTTCATTGGCTTTGTCGATCGAGGTTTGAGGGAACCCAGGTTTCTGAGCGGCATCGAGTGGATTTGTTCTATCGATCAAATACAGGCCTTTGGCATTGGCTGTAGAAGATCCTGAGAATGATTTGATCAAATCATATTTCTTTGCTGAAGAAAGCATTTGAACATAAATTCCAGGCGCAAAATAAGCCAGCTTTCTGCCATATGGAATAGGTTGAACGTCTCCTAGGTTTTGTCTGTAAGTGACGAGCCCGACAAGATTTCCACCCATCGTGATTTTCAAGGCAAAATCTTTTGTTTTAAATTCATCAACGGCATCATCAGGCAATTCCAAACTATACGCGTCATCGCTAATTTCAATCATGCCATCTTTGTCGATTATCGCCTTTGTTTCGCCATCTCTCTCGATATATACTCCATCAATTTTTTCGGTGAAAGTGAGCAGTGGATCATCTGTCGCTAGTTGCTGAACATAAATTCCTTCAGTTTCAGGAAGGGTGGTTTGAGCTACGGAAACCCTTGTTCCACTTTTTGGAATTACGAAAATGGAAGCCAATTCTTTTTTGGACACATTGTCCGAAACGATAATTCTTTGATAAGGGAATGAGAAAATAGCTGGAACAATCTTTGTTTCCAAAGAGTCCATCATCTTGGAAAATTTTCCATAAGCATCTACACCAAAAATTCTTTGGTTATCAACAGGGGATGCAGTGGTAGAAGTGATAGCCTCCACGCGAGCATCTGTGTCATAGAGGAAAGTTTGAGAGAGATTGTCTTTTATCAAAGGATCACCAAACGCCCCACCAAGTACCGCCATAAACAAAGCCCTTGGTGAAAAATCTTTAGCCATCTCACTCGTCACATGAGCAGTCACACCCAGAGACAAAATTCCCGGATCCAAGGTGTATACATCAGGGGTTGTGTCCTTGTCGTATTTCGCAAAAATATTTGCTTTCCCGGAAATCTCGCCACCTTTTATGGCTAGAGAAGCGACTCCTTTTAGAGCAATGGCGGTTTGAGCTTCTGGGAATCTGATAGAGTCTTTTGTGGCAGGAGTGATATCAAATTTAACAGGAGTAGAGTTGTCAGTTTCAATTAGGTTGTCGTATTGATCGAGTAAGGAAGCCTTCAAAACGATATTCTCACTATTAGTATAAATAGAACCTTCGGCGTTACTGGTCAGTTCTATTTTGCTTGGGACGCCAGCAAGCACCTTCGCCTTTATTGAATCAGTCACAAATCCCGGCAAGTCGACCAATATTTCAGCATCTCCCGCCAGCGCAGAGGTTGCCATCTGGATTGTGGCATTACCGTTTTTAGCATCAGTAGTTCCACCGCTCATCTTGTCTGGAAGAGGAGTGGTGAAGCGCACTATTTTATCATTGAGGTTGGTAATTTTTATCGGGCCATTGTATGAAGAAACGACACTGCCGTCGGCTAGTAATAATTTTGCGCTTAAAGCTGTTGTGCCATTTATTGAAACCGGATTTTTGGTAAGGGCCAGTTTGAGCGCGACCTTATCCACAATCTTTAAATCTTTTGCCGTCCCAATGTATTTAGAGAAATCGATTGTTTTCCAATTACTACCTTGCGCCATGAAAGCCGTTTCTAGTTCAGAATCAAATAGTAAGGCGATTACCTTTACTGTTCCGGTCGATTTTTTGGCGTATACGTCGACACTCGCCACGCCATCCATCACTACCAGCTGTGTGCCGATAATCTCAGCATTGTTGTCGGCCTTTGGATCCAAATAAGCGAGATTTTGTTTCATGAAAACACCTATCTGCGCAAAAGTGTTTTTGGCAATATTCCCGAATTTATCTTTGATTGTGAAATATATTTTTGTCTTTGATTGATTGTTTGAAACCAAAATTCCGGAATCCGGTTTTACTTCGACTACATAAGGAGCGCCCGCCACTAGATATAAATCTCTATCAACATCAGGGAATCCATCTTCCATTACCTCTCCATGAATTTTGAAGTGACCATCCAAGTCACCAGTTTTTGTTCCCGCCTTGATATAAAGAGTTGCCACTCCTTCGACGCTATCAACGATTGGTCCATTCTTGAAAGTGACCATATTTGGAATATCGGATTCACTTATTGTGAATTTTACTTTGTGACTAGTCAAAGAGTCCAGATTCCCATTAGAATCATAAATTTGAGCGCTCAGCTTCATTAAAGATTTTCCATCTGCCACGATCTTGTCGCCATTCTCGATCACATAAGGACTATTTGGATTTGTCTCGGCATCCTCGAATGGATTTATCTCGACAGGTACTACAGCTACTCGCGTCGCAACAGGTTGTCTCACCACCACGTCGGTTGCGACAGCCGCAATCATTCTCGTTGTAGTCATACTTGTAGAAGGTGTAGTCAGGTATTGCTCATAATAATTATCGATAGAATATTCCTCCTCCCATACTGGAGCAGGTTCTGTAGGAGTGGTTGAGTCAGTCGTTAATCCATTTAGGAATTGGTCATAATATGCTGTGACAGAATAATATTCTTCCCATCCTTTTGCCTCGGCTTCCGCCGCCGCTTTTTCTTCTGGCGTTGAATAGAGAGTGGTTTCTTCAACCAAATTAGAAACGAGAACAGTAATATCTTTATCTTCTTTATCTTTTGTTAAATCAGTCAGCGTATCGTTTAAATCAGTCTGATTGATGTCGTTTGTGCCTTGGCCTGTGGTGTCCGTGCTGCCTCCTGTTCCAGTGGTTGAACCATCGGTGGTGCCACCTGTTGTTGTTCCACCTGTCGTATTTCCGTCAGGCCCAGTGCCAGGAGTTTCAGTAGAGCCACCTCCCGTATTTCCACCATTTGTATTAGTGTCATTTCCGTTTCCATTTGCTCCGGATCCTGTTCCTCCATTCCCACCATTTCCTGTTGTGCCACTTCCACCGCCAAGAGTTCCGCCTGTTGTATTTCCGCCCGTTCCTCCCGTCGTATTTTCCCCATTGTTATTCCCACCTGCCGCATCCAGTGCTGCCTGCATAGCCGCATCCAAAGCCGCTTGTGCCGCCGCGTCTGCCGCCGCTTGTAGAGCTGTCTCCTCCGCAATTTGTTTCTGCAATTCCGTCAAACCTTCCGGTACAAAATATACATAACTCACCATTTTTACATCTGTGGAAATACCCGTCACAGAAACTGTTTCCGCCGTTTTTCCAGAATCACTTCTTGCGGTTATATTCGCGAGTCCCTTATTCCCAGCGGCGTTGAGTTTGAAAGTGGCAGTGCCGTTTGTCAAAGTAGTCTTCGCCAAACTTCCAAATTGCAATACCGGATTATTTCCATCCTGACTTATTTCCAAAGAAATAATTTCACTGTTGCCTTTCCTGCCAATAATTTTTCCATCCGAGCCAAGTCCTTTTACCTTTACCACCACTTGATCATTCGAATTTGCATTTACCATTTCTCTACTCACTTCTGTCAGAAGAGAATCGAGAGGTAAGCCATCTTTTGAAGTATCTCTCTCCGTTCCAACAGGACTATTCAGCTCATTCTCCAAATCACTTTTCATCTCCGAAGCGGTATTACACGCAGAGCCCATTTCGCCGATAGCCGCAAAACCTTTCACGAATTTTATCAGTTCTCCTATAAATTCCGGTAGCATCACAAAGAAATTCTCACCACTACCACCACCATCTTCGCTATCTTCTCCATTGGTAGTTCCTGTGCCATTCCCATTTCCATCCTGACCAGTTCCTGCAGGCACATAAGAAGGGCTAAACAATTTATGCGTTTCATCGGTAACGTCTTTATTGAAATTCATATCAAAAGCGCTTGGAGAGCTGCCTTTGAGCACTAGGTAAGCGCCTTCATATCCAGCGATCGAATCCTTAATGAAAGCTTTCTCGTTTGGATTGAGATAATATTTGAGAATGTATTTATGTTTTTCATCGATGTTTGAATTGAACCACAAAAGCGTATCCGCCACTTTGTTTTTGGAAGCAAAATCTAGCCCACCTGTAGTGCTTTCGGCAGTTACCGCGTCCTTAGCAGCTTCGACAATTTTATTCAGATCAGCCTGCAATTTATTTGCAAGTGGCACTCC
>CAINDQ010000008.1 GCA_903847465.1 uncultured Candidatus Peregrinibacteria bacterium | reverse complement strand
ATCTTGTTTCTTTTTGGCTGTCTTGTGCCCTTGTCTGTAATGAATTTGTGAAGCTTCCACCCTGCAACTTTGAAATTGTGGCGTTTGCTACTCCAAGTGGTAAAGATGCAGCATCCGTAAAAGCCCCAGAAAAAGAAGGTGAGCCGGTTTTTGTTTTATTTTCGTAGGTTCTCGGCGCTAAAATAGAAAGTAACTTGTCACTTCCTTGTGGTGGTTCGGTCATGGTATCAGGTTTTAGCGGTGCTTGTTGCCCAATATTCTCCAACTCTTTTCTTCCGGCGCTTCCATAGCCAGATTGAGCCAAATCCAGAGGGTTAGGCCTTGAATCATTTTGAAATTTAGATTTAAATTTTTCAACAATGTACCTAATATTTTCGTCTGGCTCATTGTTGGTTTTCATCTTCGAAATAATACCAGCTAATTCACCTCGCTTATCTTCTGTAAGTGCCATTAGAAGTCATACTCCTTGCTTAACCGGTTTATCTCGTCAGCACTTGGTGTTGCGCCTAATTTAGTAACAGGAGAGCTATTTTGTGTGGCTGGAGGAACAATCCTTTTTCTTGGTAATTCCCCATTAGAATTGCTGTTTCCACCAGTATCTATAAAATTAAGCCTTGATTTAAACAAGTCCTTTACTTTATCAGGTTCAACGTTATAAGCTTTTGACGTTTCGGAGGAAACGACATCGATTAAATCTCTATAATTTTCTTGTTTTTTAAGCTTGATAATTTTGGTCAAATCTCTTATATATTGCAAATTATCCTCTGAAAACATACCAGTCTCTGCTTCTACAAACATCTGCTTAAATCTGTCCATAAGAGCCTGAGAACCATTATATCTCTTTATGTCCGCATCTGTTAAAACTCCCTTTTCTGCAGCAAGTCCCCTTGCAATATTGGCAAGAATCATTGGCTTTGTCATTCCGTTGGGTGGAGAGTTAACCAAAGCCTCTAAACTGTAAATATTTTCAAGTGCGATTTTGGTATCTTTTGAATAATTATCAATTTTATTTATTGCCCATTTTGAAGCGTCTTGAAATTTTTTGTCAGATTTTGAATTATCAACCTTTTCGGTTTCTTTTTGTCTGATGGTTTTCATCCCCTCCTCATATTTTGTTTTTGCCATGTCATAATTTGCCTTAATTCCAACCAATTTCATTTCGTTCTGAAATTCTTTTTCGTCTCTTGTTTCTCTATCAACCCTGTCTTTTAAGCTTTCTTCTGACTTGAAGCTTTGTGCTGTTGCTTGCAAGTTCTTTTTCCCGTCAATTCCCTGCTCTTGAATTCCCTTCTTTGCAATATAGTTGCCTAACTCCTTGCGTAATGCGGTAAGCGTTTTTGGATCATCAGAAAAGGTTTCCATCGTTCCCATAAGCTGCTTAACGTAAGGATCTTCGCTCTGCTCAATTTGTTTTCTTGCTTCGTCCTGTTGTGTTCTTCGGCTTGTCATTTCTCCGATAGTTGGTGTCATTATTTCATCACCGAATACCCCGGATTTTCTAACAACGTCAGAACTATCAGAGTACCCCGAACTGGTAGCCATCGATTCTGTTTGCTCTTTTGCGAATTGTGGGGTAAATTCAGATTTGAGCCTTGAGCGTTTTTCTGCTTCCTGCTTTTCAATTCCGGGAAGATACGTATCTTTGTAAGATGCTTTTAATTTATCAAGCATTGCGGTATCAGGTTGTTGCATTGCTGATCGTTCTTGTTGTCTTTGATCTGCATAGTTTGACATATTCGCGTCAAGATTGGTGTCTTTTCCTAACATGGCATTACCAAGAATGTCCCTAATATTTTTACCAACCATATCACTTTTTTGTAATGCATCTTCCCGGCTTACTGGCTGCTTTGCTTTTTTCATCTCCCGCTCAATATACTGCTCCTCAGAAAACGCCGGTGAGCGCTGGTCAATTTTTTTGTTCTGGCTCTCGGTTGTTTCGAAAGATTTGCGCAGGAGTCTATCAAGCATTTCTTTTGATTTGGCCTTTTGTTCCTCCTCCTGCATCTTCTTTTTGCGGTCTTCGATATCCATGAGCATTTGTTCATTTTGCAATCCGATATTATTTGCCTTGTATTGCTCGATCGCCGCTTCTGCATCGGCAATTTTCCATGCGTTTGTTCTGCGCTCTTTTGGTTGGTAACCAATTTGTTTTGCCGCTTCCTGCTTTTCGGAAACTCTTTTGTCGTACTCACTCCATGAAGACGATCTTCTATCAGCCATTAGTAGCCCCCATTTGCAAGTAAGTCTCGTAATTGTTTGGCTCTATCAATTTTGCCTTGTCGCTCGTTATAATCCTGCATGTTCAACAGTTTTTTTAATGAAAACTCATCTTCGGCCATTTTCCTCCCCCATTTGCCCTGTCTCAATAACTCGGCTGTTTTTTGTTGGTCGGAAAGCATGGTCTGCCCAGAAACTATGCTGTTTGTAATGCTGTTTTCAGCATCCGCTGCACCGCTCATTATACTTCCGGCTGAACTCATATATTTTACTCCTTATTCAATTTCGTTTGTAACAAAAATACATCAATTTACAAATAAGTAACAATGTTTCGTGTGGTTTCATTTGTAACAGGATCACGATAAACAACGTATGAGAATTTACCCCTGTCGTCTCTGCTTTCTCCGGGTTCCCAGAATGAATCAATCACATAAAGCCTCTCGTCTTTTTTATCTCCGGTCATGGTAGCCTTTACAACTTTTCCCTTGTTGGCGTTTAAATACTCCCATGTGTCAGAAGTAAACCTCGTTGCTTTGTATCCACCGCTTGAGCCTCTCGCGTCCCAAGTCTCCTCACCCTCTGGATCTTTGTATTGTGCAACGTTTCCACTTTTTTCAATGGCGGCAAGCTCTTCTTTTGTAACCACTTCTCCCTTTGCTATTTTTTCGGCATAAACAGACCATTGTTTCGATGCCGTCTCAGTTTTTCCTTTTGCTATTTCATCGGGTGACAATGGTTTTAATCCTGGAACTTGCAGGCTTATTCCTTTGGGAACCGTGCCACTTTTCCAAGCCATCGCGGCATCATTCGCAGACATCCCCATGTTTTTTGCGTATGCGTTCCACTGGTCTCTATTTTCTGCTTTTAGGAAGTTTTCAAGAGTGGTGTTCAAACCGAAAACTTCAATGTTACTTGCAGGCACGCTATATTTCATGCCTGCATCTTTTGCGGCTTGCGCAATAAACGCGGCCTGCTGTTCTACTGGCAAACTCTCAGAAAGTTTCATCATGGCTTGGAAATTAAGCCCTTCTTTTTCCATCTGCATCTGCAAGCCTTTCATGCTTGCGTCATGGGCAAGGTTCAAGGCGCTTTCTTTGCTTTTCCAAACACGATCAGCTTGCGCCTCTGTCAATCCGTCCTGTTGAGCTTTTTTCTTAAAATCAAGCTCGTTGTCAAATTGTTTTGCCTGTTGTGACAATTGCAGTTCTTGAAATGTTATCCTTCCAGCTTCTACTTGTTTTTGGAGCTGCCGGTCAAGGTCTGCTTCAACAGAATTCGCCACCTGTGCTTTTAATGTCTCGCTTGACTTCCAAAGCCTATCTGCCTTAGCTTCGTCGAGTCCATCTTTTCGCATTTGCTCTTTAAAATCTGCTTCTGTTTTAAATTGTGATGCCTGATTTGAGATTTTTGCATCTTCTCTTGTTAATCTTCCAGCCTCAATTTCTCTCTGAAGTGCTATATCATTTGCCTGCAATAGCTTTTTTAATTCGTTTTCGACAATAGCCTTTGCGTCTTGGTCTGCCCATCCAAGCTTTGTAAGTTTGGCGTTTTCGTCTACCTTATATCGTTCTGTGTCGTTCTGCATATCAAACATCTTTTTTGCTTGATCTCTTTCTAAAAGAGATTCTGCGGCTTTAAATATTCTGTCCGCCTCTTGTTGTGTAAACCCTCCCCTTATGGCAAGT
>CAINDQ010000007.1 GCA_903847465.1 uncultured Candidatus Peregrinibacteria bacterium | reverse complement strand
TGGTGGGCCTGACTGGACTTGAACCAGTGACCAATCGGTTATGAGCCGACTGCTCTAACCAGCTGAGCTACAGGCCCATTTTTGAAGGAACTGGCGAGCTTGCGCAACGCCTATTCGCCAAAACATTCTACAAAGCGAACGCGGAAATAGTAATATAAAATTTTCCGTAACGCAAACTCGAACGCAAACCTTACCAAAAATAGCGCAAAAAAAATCCCGCAGGCTTTCGCTCTACGGGATTCTCATAAAATTATTTTTCACTCTTCGCGGCACTTTTCGCCGCAACTCGCACCCTCTCTACTTCTCTTCCTTCACTGCAACCTTTTTCTTTGCTTGAACACTTGCCAAACCTCTTGCCAATTGAGACTTTTTTCTGTTGGCATTGTTTCCATGGATGATATGTTTCTTTGCAGCCATATCGATTGTCTTGTAGGCGACTGGAAGCAACTTTTCGAGTTCTGCTCCTTTACCTTTCTTGATCAATTTTTGAGCTTTTTTCACTGTAGTTTTCATCTGATTGCGAATAGGAAATCTCTGAGCTCTTCTCTTGTTGTTCTGCCTCATTTGTTTCTTGGCGGATTTAATAACTGGCATTTTCGTTCAAATTAAGATAATAATAAGCGGTGTGATTCTAAGTGAGTTGCCTTATTTAGTCAATGAATTTTATGAAAACTGAAAAACAGATCATTTTGGCTTCCCAAAGTCCTCGCAGAAAACAGCTGTTAACAGAAATAGGCCTCGAGTTTGAAATTCACCCAAGTGCTTTCGAAGAAAAGAATATGGATGATCTTCCCGAAGAATTGGTTATTCACAATGCCATTGGTAAAGCTCAAGACGTCGCGCGTCACTACAGAAACGCTCTTGTGATCGGCGTGGACACACTTGTTGCTTTTCAAGAAAACGTTATCAGTAAGCCAAAAGATAAAGAAGATGCCAAGAGAATTTTGCGCTTACTTTCCAACACAACTCATCGAGTTGTTTCCGGAGTTTGTGTGATGGATAGCGATACCAAAAAAACAATTTCGGCGATCGAAATAACCTACGTGACGATGGATCGCTTGGACGAAGCCGATATCGAAGCTTACGTGAATTCTCAAGAAGGTGCGGACAAAGCCGCCGGCTACGCAATTCAAGGAGTTGGAGCGCTCTTTGTGAAAAAAATAGAAGGGGATTATTTCAACGTCGTGGGTTTACCACTCTTCCGTTTGAAAATGATTCTGAAAGAATTCGGGATAAAAAGATGGTTTTAATATTTTCTTAGAGCCCGTTTCCGTATATATTGGTTCTATCAATCCTTTTTAAATAAACTCCTATGAAAAATATTGCCAGAGCTGTGATTTTTACGCTTTTGTTTACAAGCGTTTTGTCTGTTTCTAATGCCGTTTATTACGCCCAAAGCGTGGTGGTTGGGAATATTATCGTCAGACCAAATCCAGTGAACTTCAATGAAAGTCCTTCCATGAGTATTGGTTACACCCTAAATGCTGAGGCAAAAGTAACTTTGGTAATTGCTCAAAATAACAAAAAAGTTGGAACATTCATAAATTCACGATTGTATTCTCCAGGAGCTCAGAATTTTTATTGGAATGGGCAATATGGTAGCGATACAGAAATAGGAACAAGTGGGCAAAAAGTGGCAAATGGAACCTATTCATTCATCATTACCGCCATCAATACTCAAGCTGTTACTCCAGGAGCGCTAACCCAAGACATCAAAACGACCACATTCACTGTAAATAGTCCCACTAATTCTCCACTCACCGCGATTGAGCTTTCCAACATCTCAACCGATAGTGATTTCTTTGATCCATATCTTTCCGAAACCGTAAAAATTTCTTTCGAAATTAATAAAGATGCCAATCTCACAATTACCATCGCTGACAATACCGGAAAAGTAATAAAAACTTTGAAAGATAAGCAGGCCTATACCGCCAATGATTATTCGGTAACTTGGGATGGCAAAGATTCAAGCGGAAAAATAGTTGCGAATGGCGATTATACTTACAAAATCGTAGCGACCGCAGATAGCAAGACCGACACAGAAACAGGCACTGTTACGGCACAAAAAGGTGGTGGTAAAACTGTAGACGTCAATGATCCTACGCTCTCAAATGTCTATGTCACAAAAGACAGTTTTGATCCTGCTTGGGAATATACTTATTTCATTTTCAATGTTTCTGCAAAGTCCGATATCAAGATTACAATCTTGGAGAACGGTAGCGAAATCGATACGATTTATGATGAAACAAATCAACCAAAAGATTTATATAGAATCCAATGGGATGGGACAGAATTGGAAAGCGATCCCGGTTCTTATACCTACAAAATTTATGTTGAAAATAGCGAAGGCAAAGACATGGAAACCGGTGATGTTTCAATCAGAACTGATTCTGTTACAAATGATCGTCCAAACATTTACAAAGACAAAGTTGGCATAGATTTTATTCCATACACGCCTTCTTTGAGCTCTGAAATGCCTATCACTTTCAAGCTAGATAAAGATGCGGAGGTGAGTCTCGACATTCGTCTTGGAAATACAATTGTTGCAAATGTAGTGGATGGGGAAGAGCTATTGGAAGGCTCAAATTCTATCAAGTGGGATGGTCGTAATGATGATGGAGCTTTTGTTGAGAGTGGAATTTATGAATACAAATTGATCGCAAAAGATGCAAATGGCACCGACACTGAAACGGGTAAATTTTCTGTAACAAAAGAGGCAAAACCGGTAGACAACAAATGTGCTGGTTTCGCCGACGTCACGTCTTCTTATAAATATTGCGAAGCGGTCACTTGGGCAAAAGAGTCCGGAATTTTTGTAGGATATCCTGACTCCACTTTCAAGCCTTCTCAAGCCATTAATAGAGGCGAAATTTTGAAAGTTGTCCTTGAGGCTTTTGATATTAATCTCATCGGAGGCGGAAGAAATTTTGGTTTTTACGACATCAAAGGTTCTGAATGGTTCAATTCTTATTTAGCGACTGCTTTATCAATGAATATTGTCTCAGGATATGGTGATAAAACTTTTAAACCAAATGGAACAACGACCCGCGTTCAGGCTCTGAAAATCATGCTGGAAGCCGCAAGAAATAAATATAGTTTGCTCATCCCTGAAAATAGAACGGCAACTCCATATTTTGATATTCCAGCTAACCAGTGGTTTACGAAATACGCATGGATTTCCAAAAGTCATGGGCTGTCTGACAATGTGAATTATTTTTATCCACAAAGTCCGATGACGAGAGGCGAGATGGCCGATATGTTGTATCGATTCCATCAAGCGGGTTTGGATAAATAAGTCGGAGATTTCCTTGCTTAAAAAGCCTTTTCCTTGATACTATCAAACATATAAGTAACCTCATTTCTTATGTTTAAAGGACTAAAAACTCTACTAGCCGGACTTGTTGCCGGAACAGTTGTCGGTATTCTATTTGCGCCAAAAAAAGGCACAGACTTACGCAAAGAATTTAAAAAGGAAATCGATAAAGGCGGGCTTGGCCTAGATACTTTGAAGGAAACAGTTGCCGAAATGGGCAAAGACATAAGCGAATCTGGCGAAAAAGCTTATCGTGACGCGAGCAAAAATGAATCTTTCAAAAATGCCGAGAAAGAATTTCTCAAACATGCCAGAACAGCAAAAGGAGTTGCTCAAGATTTAATTAAAGAAAAAGTTCCTGCTCGTACGAGAAGAGATGCAAAAAAGAAACTTTCACAGGCAAAGGATTTCTTGAGTAAATATTCCGCCAGAGCAAAGCGTGGTGTGAACAAGGTTGCCTCAAAATTAGCCGAGAAAACAGGCAAGCATGAAGAATAAAACTCCAGTTATTGGGATCATAGGTGGTCGCGGCCGAATGGGTCGTTTGTTTGTGGAATTTTTTGAAGAGAGAAATGTGGAAGTTTTGATTTCTGATCTTGGGACGAAATTTTCGAATAAAGATTTGGCGAAATCATGCGACATCGTAATTGTTTCTGTGCCGATTGATAAAACTAAAAAAGTGATCGAGGAAGTTTTGCCATATTTGAAAAAGGGAAGCGCTGTTACAGATTTTACATCGGTGAAGGAAATGCCAATAAATGCCATGCTGAATGGGAAAAATGGCGTTGAGGTTTTTGGAATGCATCCGATGTTTGGAAACAGTAATCCGATTCCTGGACAAACTATTTTGATGTGTCCAACCAAAAGAGCTGGGACGTATTTTGAATGGATGCAAAAGTTTTTGGTCACGAATGGAGCTGTTGTAAAAGTGATGAAAGCGCATGAGCACGATCATTTGATGGCGGTTGCTCAGGACTTGATTCATTTCATTGAAATTACCTGCGCAGATGGTTTACGACTATCCGGAATTTCAATCAAAAATCTTTTGCCATATATTTCCAAAGCTTCGGAATTAAAAATAATGTCGTCAGCCAGAATCCTAGATCAGGATGCGGGTTTGTATGGAAATATGCAGATGGAAAATTCCTATAATCTG
This sequence comes from uncultured Candidatus Peregrinibacteria bacterium, assembly GCA_903847465.1. GTDB lineage: Bacteria > Patescibacteriota > Gracilibacteria > UBA1369 > LOWO2-01-FULL-3 > CAINDQ01. Next base: position 32,545 of record CAINDQ010000007.1, on the reverse strand, counting down.
AAGTTCTTGAATGATTACAAAAAGACTGTTGAGAATTTGATTTCGATTATTCAAAAAAAAGATCTCTCTGCTTTCAAAAAATACTTTGCCACGACAAATAAGTATCTCGATAAATACGCTGATGAAGCTTATGTTGAGAGTTCATTCTTAATAGATAAATTAATTGAGAATAGGAATAAAAAGAGCGCTCAGAAATTTATCAAAAAAGAACTTCCTTCCAAAAAACATATCGCGGTTTTGGGACCAAAATATACTTTCTCGGAATTGGCGGCAGATAAATTCAACAAGAATGCCAAGAAGTATTATGCAAAAGATATAGAGGAAGTGGTAGGTCTTGTGGAAGCCGGAAAAGTGCTGCAGGGGATAGTGCCAATTGAAAACAAACTCGATGGTACGATTCGTGAAACACTCGATCTTTTATTCAGTAAAAAAGTTCACATATCCTCAATAATTAATTTGCCAATTAATCATTGCTTGGTTGTCTTGTCTCACACAAAAGCTGAGGATGTAAAATACGTTATTTCTCATCAACAGGCTCTCAATCAATGTAAACAATATTTGAAAAAACATTTTTCTGCGATCTCTCAAGAAGCATATTCTTCGACCGCCGCCGCAATCGAAAAAATGATTTTTTCCAATGACAAAACATTGGCGGTGATTGCTTCACGAGAAGCGGCGATTGCCCATGATTTGAAAATATTTGCCGATAAAATTGAGGATGACCACGACAACAATACAAAGTTCTTCGTGATTGAAAAAGGCGACTATAAAGCCACAAAGTCTGTTCAAAAAAATAGTACAAAAAACGCAAAAACATCAATCGCTTTCTACTTCGACAAAGATTCCCCAGGCAGTCTTTTTACGGTTTTCAAAGACTTTGCCGAAGCAAAAATCAATCTGACCAAAATAGAATCACGTCCAACTCGAAAAGAATTTGGTGATTATATTTTCTATCTAGATTTCGAAGGCACGCCTGAGAGTCCAAAAGTGAAACCGACTCTCAAAAAGATCACTCAAAAAGTTTCCAGACTAAAAATCCTTGGAGTGTATTAAATTTATCCGCGAATCATTTTCATCATCTCAACTCTTTTGTCTATGAGGGCTTTTGTGCCGATATCTTTGCGGTAAAAGACAGGTCCAGTTACTTTCCCCACAGCACTTTCGGCAAGTTTTTCAGCTGCATCTAAAGTGTCTGCGATTCCCACAAAAGCAATTGCGCGGGAACCACTCAGATATAGTCCATCTTCCTTTTGATCGACAGACGCATAATATGCCTGAACTCCCGCAGGAATTTCGCCAACCACGATTCTTTGGCCTGCCACAGGCTTATCTGGATATCCATTTGGTACTAAATATTTGCAAACTGTCGCTTTTTTCTCAGATTCGATTGTGAGTTTATCCAAAGTCCCATCAATAATCGCTTCACAAATATCTACAAAATCAGTCTTCATAATTGGCAAAACATTCATCACTTCCGGATCGCCAAAACGCGCATTGTATTCAATCAAACGCACGCCACTCTTCACCGCGATAAATCCGCCATACATAATTCCTTTGAAATAAACTCCAGTTGAATCAAACAAAGCTTTGGCTACTTTCTTGGTAATCTCGCGAGCTTCTTCCAAATCAGAAGGCTTCAGGAACGGCATCATATGATCTGGGCATGAATAAGAACCCATTCCACCCGTGTTTGGGCCTTTGTCGCCCTCGTAGGCTCTTTTGTGATCTTGTACTGGCACCATTTCGGCAGTATGAATCCCATCACAGAAACTCATCAAAGAAAACTCCTGCCCAATCAATTTCTCCTCCACGATTACTCTTCCACCTTCAGCTAAACATTCTTTGGCGTAAGCCAAACCTTCTTCTATGCCATTTAAATGATCGCCCGAAACTTTCACTCCTTTTCCACCTTTCAGTCCATCCGCTTTCACCACAAAATCCTCACCCAATTCTGCAAAAAATTCCGCCAAACCTTCTTCATTATAAAAAACTTTAAACTTTGGATTGCCGAGAATTTTATATTCTTCCAGCAAATCTCTAGTAAATGATTTTGAAGATTCCAGTCGTCCCACAGTCTGTAGGGGAGACGCACTTGGGACGCCCAACTCCAATAATAAATCCGCAATTCCAGCAGCGATCGGAGCTTCCGGTCCTAGAATTGCAAAGTCAGGGCGAACTTTCAAAGCAAAATCTCGAATAGCGTTTTTGTCGCTAACGTCAGCTAATAAATACTCTTTGGCTAGTCCAAAAATTCCCGGATTTTTGCTCTTTCCTACCACGAACAATTCAACTTCATGTTTACTCTTCTTCAAAGTCTCTGCAATAACATGCTCACGAGCTCCATTGCCAATGAGTAATATTTTTTTCATAAAAAATTATACTAAATTTAATTGCGCCTTATCCATGTCTTCGCCTGGCAATGAATCCATTTCGTCTTCAATTCTATCGCAACCACCCTTATCCATCAGTCTTGCGTTAGCGTTTTTTGCTAACACGGCATCATCGATATCGCCAGTCTTGTATACTCCATCGAAACAGGCCATGCACATATCTTTGACCTTTGGATTGCCGCTGATACAAGCGGTCATAGCGTCTTCTACATCCAAGAAAGTCAATGAATCAGCACCTATAAATTTTCGAATATCTTCCACGGAATGATTAGAAGCGATCAATTCTTCATTGGTTGGAATATCAATTCCATAAAGACAAGGATGCATTACTGGTGGAGAGAAAATTCCTAAATAAACTTTCTTTGCGCCAGCATCTTTTACCATTTGGATAATTTGTTTTGAGGTGTTTCCACGTACGATACTGTCATCGATCAAAAGAATCTTTTTGCCTTCGATTTCCATTCTCATTGGATTGAGTTTGTATCTGATCGATTTCTTGCGAATTTTTTGGCCCGGCATGATAAATGTACGGCCGATATATCTATTTTTTACCAATCCTTCTCTGTATTTTAGGTTCAATTTGTCAGCGATTGCCATCGTTGCCGTTCTGGCAGAATCTGGCACAGGCATCGCGATATCGATGTCCAGTTTTTCCTTTTTAATTTTATCTGCCAACTTTTCACCCATTCTGATTTGGGCTTTGTAAACAGAAATTCCATTCAAAACGGAGTCAGGTCTAGCAAAATAAATATATTCAAAAATACATGGTGTGTGAGTTTTTTGCAGAACTACTTTTCTGTGAACTTCTCTGGTTTTTTCATCAATAAAAATTGCTTCGCCAGGACCTACGTCATCCACAAATTCAAATCCCAAAACATCCAAAACGATTGATTCTGAAGCAAAGATATAGTCGGTCGTTAAGCCATTTTGGCGCTTTCCGAAAAGCAAAGGTCTGATTCCATGTGGATCACGGAAAGCAACCATTCCTTGTTTGGCAACATACGTTACCACGCTATATGCTCCGCGCGCTCTCTTGTAAACGCTCTCTACAGAATCCCAGATATTATCTAAAGAAAGTTCATCGTTTCCACCTTTTGATAATTGTCTTGTTAAAGACTTGGAAAGTAGATGAAGAATAATTTCGGCATCACAACTTGAATTTACCAAGCGATGATCTTTTTTGAATAATTCATCTTTTAAATCATAAGAATTAAAAACATTTCCATTATGAGCCAACGCCATTCCATAAGGAGCCGCAGCCAAAAACGGCTGAGCATCCTCAACATTCCCACCTCCGATTGTAGAGTATCTAGTGTGGCCGATCGCTACATATCCCTTTAGCTTTTCCATGTGTCTGGTGTGGAAAACATCTCTCACCAAGCCAAGATTTTTGCGCAAATGAAATATATTTCCATCGTAAGTAATGATTCCTGTCGCGTCTTGTCCACGATGTTGCAAGGCGATCAAGGCATCATACATTTCTTGAGCGACGTAATCATTTCCGAATATTCCAACTACTCCACACATATATTTTAAAGTTAATTTTTATAATTATTTAATTTCTTCGCTGCTTTCACGGTGTTTTCCATCAGGCAAGCCACCGTCATCGGGCCAACACCTCCTGGAACTGGAGTAATGTAGCCAGCTTTTTTTGATACATTCGCGAAATCCACATCTCCGGAAAGTTTGCCGTTTGGTAGGCGACTAACGCCAATATCAATCACAATAGCGCCTGGTTTCACCATATCTTCTGTAATCAAATTCGATTTTCCAACAGCGACGCAGAGGATGTCCGCTCTCTTTGTATGTTCAGCCAAATTCTTTGTGAAAATATGACAAACCGTAACCGTTGCATTGCGATTCAAAAGCATTGCGGCAAGCGGTTTTCCGACGATATTACTATGTCCTACCACGACCACTTCGGCTCCTTCCACTTTTATATCGTAATATTCCAATAATCGAATCACTCCAAGCGGTGTACACGACGCCAAATCCTCAAAATCAGTACTCAAAAACATCTTGCCGAGGTTGTAAGCGGTAAATCCATCCACATCTTTTTTTGGATTGATGGCGCGGATGATATTTGGGGTGAAAATGTGTTTTGGAAGAGGTAATTGCACCAGAATTCCGTGCACTTTTTCGTCAGCATTTAATTCTTCTATTTTGGCGATCAACTCGTCCGTGGTCACAGTCGTGTCAAAATCAAACTGTTCCCAAGCAATGCCAGTTTTGGCACAAGCTTCCTGTTTTTTTCTGATATAAGAAAGGGAAGCGGGGTCATTTCCCACCAAAATAACGGCTAGCTTCGGCATAATATGATCAACCTGCATCGCACTGACCTGACTGGCCAATTTGAGCAAGATCTCCTCTGAAACCTTTTTGCCGTCTAGAAGAGTCATAAAATTGTGGTGAAAAATAAAAGCTTTCAGTCCTTTGAAAGCGGTTTAACTATATCTTTTCTTTAAAAACTCGTCAACAACACCGAAAATGAGTCCTGCAGTATCGGAAATCTCGTCTTGGAGATGGATTTTCTTCCAGTCGTATTTCTCGCCGAGATAGTTGTGAGTTTCCTTGCATTTCTCGACTAAAGCATCATTTTGCTCATGGACATGAGTCGTTTCTCTGGCACGCAAATCGCGATTTCCTTCGATCAAAATGGATAAATCTTCTTTTACCAAATGCGTATTTAGTCCCGTCAGCCATTCTTCCTCTAACCCTTTCGCCATTCCCCAAGCAATTCCCGTTCCAATATAATCTTCGGCAACAACCACATAGCCTTCTTCTAGTAATTTTTTCAGCTGTGGCTGAAACTGATAACGATTTAGCACAAACCAAAACTGTAGTTCGTCTTCGGAAATGGCTTGCCCTTCAGGGTTTCGCAAGGTTTTGTTGATGAATGGTCCACTTGGCTCGATTTCGTAAATAGGGTATTTGAGGTAATGAGTTTTGAATCCCTGCTCCTCAAGTTTTTTGCACAAAAGTTTGGCATGCGTGCTTTTGCCAATGTTATTGATGCCGTAAAGTGTAATAAATGTGCCTTTTTGCATGGCCCAATTGTAAAGATTGTCGGGGAGTTAGGCAAATAGAATATTTGGTAGTGATGGTTGAATGTTGACAAAACGCAGGGCTAGGCGTTAAATAAGCCTCCAGTCTATAATAATCAATTTTATGGCACTAGAAGGAAGAACCGCTTGGGATGGTATAGACCGAAGAAAAGCAGCCTCTCCTATAGGTCCTACCGCATTGAAAATTACTGGGAGAGCAGTAGATAATGGAGAAACAGCCGTCGATGGAGTATTCCAAAGAAATGACGATCCAAGTCTAAACAATGTTAGAGAAGGAGATCTTGAAAATGGCGCATTAAAAGCAAGAGTCACGGATATTTTGAAAGTAGTGAATCGTGATGAAAAACAAACAGCACAACCTGAATCGGCAGAATTAGATCCTCGTTTAACCACCTTCAAGGCAGATTTTGACAAAGATACAGCTCTCCAAGCTAAATGTTCTTGGGCAGAAATTCAACTCCGTCTTTTAGCAAACGAAGATCATTATCTCTCTCTTGCTCAAGCTATGGAGCAGGGTGGTGAATTATTTGGCGTGGATGCAGAAGGCAATCCATTGATTTCTGATCGTGGAGATGAGCTAATACTGAATGGAATGAATTACAAAGACACTCGTGACCGAGTTTTATATCGTTTCGGCAAGTCAGGTAAAATGGAATTGGTTCAAGGTAAAAAGCCAATCCCTACAGGCTATGAAATGTTCCCATATGTTGAACCTTGTGATAAAAGTCCAGAAATATTTCAGTATGAAGTTCATACAGGAAAACCATTTGTAAAATCTCCTACTGGAGATGAATTTCTATCCTCATGGGTTGAATCAGGAGAAAATCCGTCTAGGCCTCGCGATGTGTTCTTCAGTACTAGCACTGGAGACGCCTACGTCAGCCCTTGTGATCCGCGGAGTGTGCTTCATTCTCGTGGTGTGCGTCGCCTGCTAAGGGTCAAAAAAGCTTAGTATTACACATATCCACCCGTGCTTCCAAATCCGCCGCGACTTTCGCGCGCGATTTCGTCCACTTCCTCCCATTCAAATTTATCTATTTTTACAAAAACTCCCTGCGCAATTTTTTCACCTTTTGAAACTAAAACATCCGCATCCGTAAAATTATAAACCAAAACGCTAATCTCATCTTCTGGCCCGCAATAATCATGATCAATGATCCCAAAACCGTGTGGTGGCATCAGCCCTTTCTTGCGCGGAGTAGAGCTTCTGGAAGCCACAACGAGCATGTAGCCCTTCGGTACTTCTACAATCAAATTTGAGGGAACCATTTCGATTCCTTTTGAAGGAATCACAGTGTCAATTCTCGCCAAAATATCAAATCCAACAGAGCCATCCGTTTCATAAACAGGAAGCGGAAGTGATTTATCTATACGTTTAATTTTTACGTTCATTTGCGATAAGATGAAAAACTTTCTTTATGCCCACGTATAAGATAAAGTATATCTCGCTTACTCACAACTCAAAATTCTTATGAACTTTAAAATAATTAGTTTCATCGTATTAAGCTGGATCATGGAGGCTACTTCTGCCAATCCGAAGCCAAAATCAGCCGATGGCAAGATCGATTTTGCGGTTGGCGGACAAGCGGTTTTGGAAGGCGTCATGATGCGTTCTCCAAACAACATCGTCATCGCTGTTCGCAAAAAAAATAAAACGATTAAAGTCTTCAAAAAAAAGTATAATGTTCTAACTCAGCGTTACAAACTCTTAAATATTCCGATCATTCGTGGCGTTGTAAATCTTTTTGAAATGATGGTTATTGGCACAAAATCCATCAATATTTCCGCCAACGAGATGCTCGAAGATGAGCTTACGCCTGCGGAGAAAAAGGAAATGAAGAATCAGAAGAAATCGACCGGTATGAAAGTTTTGGAATATCTAATGTTTGTTTTTTCTTTGATCCTCGCTCTTGCGCTTAGCATTTTCCTTTTCAAATTTATTCCACTTTGGGTCACGACTCTTTTGCAAGAAAAAATTCCTTATCTGAAGGAACATTATTTTGCTTTCAATCTTTTGGATGGGGTGTTGAAGATGTTTATGTTCTTGGCTTATATCTACGTCCTTTCCCTTATTCCAAGTTTTAGAAGAATTTTTGAATATCACGGGGCGGAACACAAATCCATTTTCACTTACGAAAATCATCTCAAATTAATCCCAGAAAACGCCAAGAAACAAACTCGTTTCCATCCACGTTGTGGCACAAGTTTTATTCTGATTGTTTTCGTAATCAGCATTTTGGTTTATACCGCCCTTCCAAAGCAACCTAACTTTTGGGAGAACTTGAGCGTCAGACTGGCTTTCCTTCCATTGATCGCTGGTATTTCTTATGAATATCTCAAGGCCAGCGCCAAATATTCCAAAAATTTCATGGTAAAAGCAATCATTCAGCCAGGCCTCTGGTTCCAAAGACTCACGACCAAAGAACCAAACAAAGCTCAGCTCGAAGTAGGCTTAAAATCGCTCGAAACAGCGTTGGCTATGGAGAAGAAAGCGTAATATTCGATAATAATTACTTCTTCGCTTCCACTGTAGCGGCATTCACTTCCAAAGATATGCCAGGGCCCATAGTAGTTGTGACGTTCAAGCTCTTGATGTAACTTCCTTTTGAAGATGCAGGTTTGCTATCCAAAACCGCCTTAACGATGGCTTTTAGATTGTCCTTCAATTTTGCTTCGTCAAAAGAAACTTTTCCAAAAACATTGTGTAGATTTGATAATTTATCAACGCGCACCTCCACTTTACCCTTCTTGATTTCAGCGATTGTTTTTGCAACGTCCATAGTAACCGTGCCTGTCTTTGGGTTAGGCATAAGACCTTTTTGACCGATAGTCTTGGCAATTTTACCAAGGTTCTTCATTTGGTCTGGAGTAGCTACAGCAACGTCAAATTCCAACCATCCGCCTTCAATTTTTTCAATCAAAACTTCAGTACCAGCTTCAACGGCTCCTGCTGCCTTTGCTTCTTTGATTTTTTCTTCACCAACGAAAGCAACAACTCTTACTTCTTTACCTGTTCCGTGAGGAAGGGCAACTGTTGTTCTGATGTTTTGGTCAGCTTGTTTTGGATCAACTCCAAGGTAGAAATGAACTTCCACGCTGGCATCGAATTTTGTTGGATTAGTCTTCTTTAAAAGAGCAATAGCCTCATCCATAGAGTACTGTTTGCCGGCCTCGATCTGTTTTGCTAGTTCGAGGTACTTTTTACCATGTTTCTTTTTCATGATGATACTTGTTATGTGGTGATAGCGGCTGAGATTATTTCAAAGCCTCCCACGAATGTAATAATGTTTAACTTTCGATTAGCCTTCAACCTTAACCCCCATGCTTCTTGCTGCGCCGGCAATAATCTTTACTGCGGCATCCATATCGTTTGAGTTTAGGTCTTTTACTTTGATCTTAGCGATTTCTTCGAGTTGTGCTCTTGTAATTGTGCCAACTTTATCTTTATTTGGAACTTTAGAACCTTTTGCAATACCCAAAGCTTTCTTGATTAATACAGCAGCTGGTGGGCTTTTCATGATGAATGTAAAGCTTCTGTCGTCAAAAATGCTGATTTCGATAGGGACGATTGTGTCTCCCATTTCTTTTGTCGCATTGTTGAATTCTGTACAGAATCCTACAAGATTGATTCCATGAGGACCAAGGGCAGTACCTACTGGAGGTGCTGGATTGGCTTTCCCTGCAGGAAGTTGAATCTTTACAACGGTAACTAATGCTTTTGCCATGTTGGTGGTAATTTAAAAATCAATAAAATTCAAGCGCGTAACGCACCTATTCTAGTCATTTTCGGCTCAAAGTCAATAAAATTTCAGCCTTATAGAATCTCGAGGGTTATTTTACCTCCCACTCCAAAAGTTTGATCAAGTTTGCGATCTGAAGATGGTACTCTTTTGGATATGAAAATCCGTAGATAGAACTGCCAATTTTCACTGTCAAGAATGCGGTGTTTTGTCTTCTGGCGTCATTCATGTAAAAGCTTCCACTGCCAAAACCATTTGTTTCATTTATCTCGGAGTCCAGCCCTTCAGCGCCTCTTACCTTGAGGACTTTATAGACGTCGTCGATATTGCTATTTGGTCCAATTTTGATGACATAAATTTTTGCCAACAAAGCATCTTTTGTTGCGATTGTAGTTTTTTTCACAGTCACGTCATAAAGGTCACTGGTATAAATAGTTTTGTATAAAGAACCGTCATACGCTTCGTCTTGTAGATATGCTCCCACAAATCCGGCGCTCTTTATTTGTTCATCACGGAGGACGGCATTTGTCGTGAATGCTACAAAATTGCTATCTTCAAAATCTTTTGAGGTGGTAGTTGTTGGTGTTGCTGTTGCGAGAATGGCAGGCAAAGCAGGTCCTGCTGGTTTCAAGTCGAAAGAATCTGTTGTGGTTGGAGTAACAGGAGTAACTCTAGGGATAGGAGTTGTCTCCTCTATATCTGCTAGTTTTTTTGACGCTGCGTCGGTAATAGCAGATGTCGTATCGGTAATTGCCGATGTTGCATCGGTAACCGCCGATTTTAGGTCGGTCATTACAGTTGTTGCAGGAATTAAGTCTTCTACGGTCGGAGTTGTTCTGGAAACAGGAGTTTCTATTGTTTCAGGATCGTTCACAGTAGATCCATTTTTTTGTAAATCAAAACCTAAACGATATGTTTGATCTGTCGTCTCGTTTTCGCCGACTGCATCTCCAGCAAGTTCATCGCTACCAATGACACTTGTCTGCATCGCCTTTGAAGTATCAATGCTGTCTGGAAGGGTCAACTCGCTGTTTGCAATTTCAGAAGAAATACTGGCACTATCGAGCCCCGGAAGGTAGTTATTTACCACCAAATCAGCCACTGCAATGATGACAACTATCGATAAAATTACTGTAAAAACAGTGAATTTCTGCATGTATAAAACTATTTATTTCTTTTTTACTTGCATGAAATCAAGCTCGACCGGTGTTTCACGACCAAAGATCGTGATTAAGACTTTCACCTTACCCTTGTCTTCATCAATTACGCTGATCACACCGTCATAATTTGCAAACGGTCCATCCAGCACAATAACATGATCGCTGACAGAGAAATCGATTTTGAATTTTGGTTCGGCCTGACCCATATGTCTCTTGATCACTTTCCATTCTTCTGGAGAAACTGGGATTGGAATAGTGCCTGAACCAACGAACCCTGTAACGTTTGGAGTATTTCTTACCACATACCAGCTATCATCAGTCACAACCATATCTACCAATACATATCCTGGGAAAATTCTTTTTTCCTCAGTAACCGGCTGACCTTTTTTGATCACGATCTGCGTCTCTTTTGGCACAACTACTTCAAAAATCAAATCTTGCATACCAAGAGATTCAATACGTTGTTGTAAAGACTCACGTACTGCATCCTCGTATCCTGAATAAGTGTGAATTACATACCAATGTCTACCTGTACCCTCAACTTGTCGTCCCATATTATTTTGCAGAAGTTAAGATATATGTGTAAATCCAGTTAAATCCGAAATCAACCACGGCCAGAAATACTGCCGTCAATAAAACGAAAACCAACACAATTCCAGTCAATTTTATGGCTTGGTTTTTGGTTGGCCAAGTAACTTTTGTAAGCTCTGCCAAACTGTCTTTTATGTAGCGTACTACAGCGTTTTCTTTGATGTTCATAATTGATATTTAGACATTTTTAAGAGGCCTTTCAGCCTCTCGACGGGTAGACTATAACATCAACCATTCCCATAAATCAAGTGGGACTTTTTGGAATTCTTGAATACATTGCCTTGAGAGAAAGTCCAAAATCTGTTAAAATATATTAGAAGTTCGTAAAGAAGTTCGTAAGAAAAGAAAAATAAAAATGAAAAAAATATCAAAAGTTATTCTTCAGTTTCTTGTAGTAATGAGCTTGATCACGGTGTTTACGCATATCGGGGTTTTTGCCGCTGAGTGGATTCCTACGAATAAAGCGGCTGTAGATCCGATTTATGCGTCAGCCGGTTTACCTGTTCCTGATACCGCAAATAGCGACCAACTCATTGGCAAAGTTGTCATGAGTGCTTTGAATTATACAAAAGTAATTGTTGTGGTGATTGGAATTTTATTCATTACTGTAATGGGTTATACACTCATCACCAATTCCAGTAACGAAGAACAAATCACGACCGTGAAGCGGGGCATGATCTATATTCTGATTGCCTTTATGATGATCAGTATGTCTCAGGAAATCGCCAAAATCTTTGATTTTAGCAATGCGACACTGCTCCAAAGTCCTACTGAAATCTTGAAAAGAGTGCAGATTTGGGACAAACAGGTTGGAATCATGATCAAGTTTATCAAGTATATTATTGCTTCTTTTGCCTGTGTAATGATTGTTCGTTCTTCTATCAAACTTATCACTGCTGGAGGCGAGGATGAAGAAACTACAAAGCACAAGAAAAGCATTGCCTATAGCGCCGGAGGACTTTTATTGGTATACGTCGGAGATATTTTTATCAACAAAGTTTTCTACGTTGTAAACAAAACAAAATACACCCCAGACAAAGGAATCGATTGGAAAGTTGATGCCGGACAAGGCGTGCAAGAGCTTGTTGGTATTACGAATATGGCGGTTACTTTTGTGGCTCCATTGGCCGTTTTGATGTTGATTATTGCAGCCGTGATGTATCTGGCGGCGGCAGGTGAAGAAGAAAAAATGAATAAAGCAAAAAGAATTATATTTGCGACGATTGTCGGAGTCTTGCTTGTCTATGGCGCTTTTGCCATAGTTAGCACTATCGTTTCTGGAAGTCTGCCACCTAATCTGGTTCCTGATCCAACCGCTTAAAAACATTTACACACAGTAAAAATGAAAAAGTTACTAAAATCAATTCTTCTCACTTTTCTACTCGTAAATATTGCCCTGACTTTCAATTTGAGTTTGGCTTTGGCAGCTCCGACAGATCCACTTCCTCCTGGTTGTGGAACAAAGGATGCCTCAGGCCAATTTCAAGCCGGTCCAGAATGTATGCTTTTAAAGGTTGGAGTATACACCGGTTTACCAAGCTTTTTGACTGGACAGCACAAAGATGCGCCAAGTGATTATCAACAGCCTGGTGTTGGAGAAGTGACCAGTCCAATTTATTTTGCCCTCGACGTTTTCCGTTACTTCATAAGTGGAATCGCTATGGTCGTTGTGATCATTGCCGCAATTAGGCTTGTTGCGAATTCCAGTCCTGAAGAAGCGGATAAAGCCAGAAATGGGCTGATCTATGGAATAGTGGGGCTGATCCTTATTCAACTCGCAGACATTATCGTCAAGAAAATGTTTTTTGGAGAGAATGGCGAAGCCTTCCAAGCTAATGAAGTTGAATTCTTTGGCGAAGCAGCAAATTCTCAAATCCGCGGAGTAGTCGGTTTCATGAATTTCTTCGTGGCTGCAGGCGCCGTTTTGGTTATCGTTATTAGAGGTATTATGGTTATCACTAGTGCCGGAGAAGAAGAAGCCATGACCAAAGCAAAGAAACATGTTACTTACGCCGCAGTTGGACTTGCCGCTGCCGGACTATCTGAATTGGTGGTCAGAGGTTTTATCTTCCCAGAAAATGGTGCCGCTATGCCAGCCATCGACAAAGGCAAGCAGGTTCTAGTAATGATGACAAATTACATTTCCGGATTCATTGCGATAGCCGCTTTCCTCACGTTATTCTATGCGGGTTATCTATATGTAGTTACTGTTGGAAAAGACGAAACAAACGAAAAGGTAAGAAGACTTTTTACAGGTGCGGTAATTGCTTTAGTGCTTACTGCAGGTTCTTTTGCCTTGGTAAATACTCTTGTGAAATTTGAAACACCAAAAGATACGTTGGATGTGATGACTCCTGTAAACGACAATCCTACGACGACTCCAAGTACTTCTCAATAAATATTTATATAAAAAATAATAAACAAATATTCCTATGAAAAAGTCATTTACATCCTCACGGATAAAGAAATTTCTAGTCACCCTAGTCATCGTCGCCTTGGCGGGAAACTTCCTGCTATCAGTTGGCAACGTGAGTCACGCTTTCGATTTCGGTAGCGCTGGCGATTGGGGCAAACTATTTGGTGGTGGCGGAACTAAAGCCCTATCTTTCACGAATTACGAAGGAGGCTTGGCCACTCTAGATAAAGGTGGTTATGACAGCGCCTTGACGGCTTCGACAGATTTAAAATCTTTTATTTTGAAGGTTGTGAATTATGCCTTGGGATTTTTGGGACTTATTGCCGTGCTTGTTGTGATTTATGCGGGTGTTTCTTATGTAATTTCGAACGGAGAAGATGAAAAAACCGGAAAAGCCAAAAAGATGATTACTTATGCGGCGATTGGTTTGCTTATAGTAATGGGTTCGTTCGCATTTGTGAATACAGTGATTAGTAGTGCGCTGGTCGGCGATGGAAGCAAGGGAACTACTGGTAAATATGGCAGTAATGTCGGCGGTGGCTTCAATGCTATAGCCGAAGAAGTAAAAGGAATAGCGGTTGATATTTATTCAGGATATGCCTTCCTCGCAGATACAACTCAGGAATTTAAGAATATCCAAACAGAACTGAAGATGGCTTCTTTGCAAAGAGCGGCTTTGCCTACAAAAGCAACAATCACTACTTTCCTGAGAGACACCAAAAGTAAATTATTGAATCTCAAGTTGAAAGTTAAACCTCTCTCAGAAATAGAGGCGGCAATCAATGTTCAAGTTTTAGCTCTAGAAATGGAAATTGATAAGATAAATACTACCATTGATAGCCAGGATAATAGTTATTTGAAATCGGATGGGACCACTGTTAAAACGGCAAAAGATGCTTACAGCAAGTGGGACCAATTTGTGAATGGTTACACTGAAGGTTCTACAGGAGTAAATGTGCCAGAGTCAGAAGGATTTATTAATTTTGATGGAGGTATAAAGTTATTGAATGATTGGGATGACTATAAAGATCTTCTTGCGACAGACTTGAATGAAATCGTTCCTCTTTTTGGAAACGATTATGCTATTAACCTTAAGAAAAATATCGATAGATTGATTGAGATCAACGATTCAATCAAAGGAATCTCTGCTGTGGGAGACCCTATGTCAGCGGCTCAAAAAGCGTTTGAAGACATGTTAGGGAATGCTGACAAACCAGAAGGCTTATACGATTCATTATGGTCGGAAGTTGTCACCAATAAAGATACGACACCACCATCCAAATGGATGCTTTCAGACACAACTCCAGATATTGATGGTATAGCGGGATTATATCTCGTTCCAGGTATGGAAGCTCACTCAAAATATTATGAAGCTTTGCTGACTATTCAATTTGTAAATGCCAAACTTCATGCCGATGTAGTGCAAGGAAACGCTCCGCTTACAGTTATTTTTGATACCGGTGATAGCGTTGATCCAGCAGGTGGAAGTATTGATGGCACAAATATTATCTGGGATCCAGCCGGAACTCAGACCATTGATGGAGTTTTAGGGGAAGTGCCTACGAAGGATACGATAAAATTATTTGGAACAGGTGAGTATGCTGACAATAAAGGAGTACTGGCAACCAACAATGACCCTAATATGATCTATCCTAAGGAGTCTATCCCTGCAATTCTTAAATGCGACAATCCTACTGACATAGCCAAAGACATCTCTTCTATAGGTAGACGTTGTACATTCAATAAACCAGGAACATATCTGGCGACTGTTATTATTAATTCCAATGATCCAACGAAAGTTGGCCCTGGAATAAGCGTAATAAAGATTGTCGCAAACCCTCCTGTCACAAAAATTAATCTTGAGGTTTATCCGGAGAATGGTCCAGAATATGCAAAAACCGTCATGAAATACGATGGGGACAATGTTACTACAGAAGAAAGCGCTGTAAATTTCAATGTAGCTTTAGATTTGGTTTTCGACGCAAAAACTTCCTCTCCAACTCCTCAAAGTTACAAGTGGAATTTTGGGAATGGTAAATCAACCGAATTTTCTGCTAGCAATGCTACAGTAACCAAAGCTCAATATGGCTCTTTTAAACTGGGGGCATATGAAATTACGCTTGAGGTAATGAATGCAAATGGAGTTGTCGATAAAAAAATATTTACATTACAGATCAGTAGTATCGATGGATTAATTAAGGCACTATTTGATCAAAAGAAATCTCTTGAAGATCTAATAGCGGATGGCGTAGAGGAAGGTGAGGCACAAGCTCAGATTGAGAAAAAAACAAATAAAGTTTATGTGAATACGCCTGTCACTTTCGATGGAAGTGGTTCCAGTGCAGCAAAGGGAAACGAAATAATTGATTATGCTTGGGAAGTTAATAAGGTTACCGATGAAACCAAAGTTTTAATAATTGACTCCAAATCTTCCGGCCCAGCTAAAAAAACTTTCCAATATTCTTTTACAGAGCCAGGCGAGTATACGGTCGTATTAACTGTCACGGGAGCTGATAAAACTAAAGCAGAAAGCGACTTTCAAGTCTTTGTAAAATCAAAAAATCCAACAGCAGCTTTCTCTTATACAACTCAGGGAAAAGGACAGCCTGGAACATACAATTTCAAAAACATGAGCGTTGACTCAGACAGTTTGGCCGAAGACCTAAGATGGGAATGGACAGTCACTCCTTCTCAACCACAAGCGGAAGGTGCCACAAAGAAACAATTTGAATTATTGAATGGCACGGCTGGTCAAACAACCATCAACGTCAAAAATCCAATTATAAAATTCAATGAAGTAGGCGATTACGAAGTGAAATTGAAAGTAACGATGTCGGATACAGCTCTCGCCAAGGAGAAAGGCGAAACAACTCAAAAAATCACGGTAAACAATGTCTTGGATGTGGCTTGGGACAAAGCAACCCAAAAAACCACTACAAAAATAGCTACCCCTTTCATCGCGGCTATAAAAAGTGATAATGCGACCGCTTACGAAATTGATTTCGGGGATGGTGAAACCGCCAAAGACGAATTCGCTTCCGCAACCGGAACTAAAACCGCAAGTGTCACTCACGAATACAAACAATCAGGCAAATATATTTTGAGGGCCACCGTCTACGACGCCGATGACAATGAAAATACAATTCAGAAAAAAGTTTTGGTAAATGGCGGAGATCAAGTTCTAGCTGCAGCCACCCTTCTAATCAATGGTGAAGAAGTAATGGAGGATACAGAAATTATTTCGGTTACTCGATCCGATAAACTTACCTTCAGCGCCGCCAAATCATTAAACACTGACGGCACAGGTAGGAAATTGAAATACAGTTGGGACTTTATGGATCAAGGCGTAAAAAGTTCTCAAAAAGAAGCTACGCATATATATAAGGAGTTAAGTCCAAAGGATAAGGGCTTCTATGAAGTGACTTTGACTGTCTATGACGAAAGCGATCCAACTAAAAAATCAGCACAACCTGATATTCTAAAAATTAATGTTGTTAACGAGGATCCATACTTTACTTCCCTAAGTGCTACTCCTTTGGCAGGTGTTTTGAATCTGGTCACTCCTGCTTTGATAAGCTTAAAAGCTAATGGTGCAACCGATCCTGATGGCAAGATTATCGAGTATAGATGGTGGTATTTTGACTTGGCAAATGATGCGGAACAGTTAGGAATGCTGGTCACTCAAGAGCCACAAGCTCAATTAACCATTGGGGCAAAAGGGGATACTGGCAAGAAAATTAAATATGGTTTTGGGTTGGAAATAAAAGACAATGATGGAATGACCTATAGCAATATTGGAAAATTCAAAACAGCAAATGATAGAACGATCGAAACTTTTCCAAAGATTGAAGTGGCAAATGAAAAGAATGAACCTCCTGTAGCCAAATTTAATATCGACAAAGCAAAGGCTTTCACAGGTGAAGAAGTTACTTTCACAAGCTCTTCTACTGACGCTGATGGCAAGATCAAGACTTACGTTTGGGATTTCGAAGGTGATGGTTTCTACAATGACACACCAACCGACCAATCCACCGTAAAACACACATACGACAAGAAAAACATGGAAGGTTATGCTGTGAAATTAAAAGTAATTGATGATAAAGGTAGCGAAAATGATTCTGCCACCCTAAAGATTTACATTGATGCAAAAGCAAAAGCACCTACCGCCGCTTTCACTCATGAAGTTGTGGCCGGAACAAATGGCAAAACAATAGAATTCACAAACACCTCAAAAGCGGACGACACCGCTGGTGCAAAAATCATCAAAAATTCTTGGGATTTCGATCTCGATACTGACAGTGATGGAGATGGTAGCAAATCAAATGACACTGATTCCACCGCTGCAAATCCTGAACATACTTATAATAAAAACGGCACATACCAAGTCAAATTGACCGTTACGGATGACCAAGGAAATAAAGACGAAATTACCAACGAATTAAAAGTTCCTTTAGCAAATCCACCAACGGTAGATTTCACTTATCAGGCAAACAACACGATCGTTGCTTTCAAAAATACTTCCACAGCTGACGAAGCCGCAGGCGCAAAGATAGATTCCTATGTTTGGGATTTTGATACGTCTTCAATTCTTCCTTCAGCTGATACGAATAAGGATGGAACAAAAGACAATGATGAAGATTCAACGGATCGTGATCCGAATTTCACTTTCCCGGATAGTGGCACATATCAAGTAAAACTAACCGTGAAAGATGATCAAGGTAATACAAAAAATGTTACAAAAGCTGTGACCGTTTCTGTGGTTGGTGGTTCAACGCCGGGTGTAACAACTCCAGGCACAACAAATTCCGGAGTAGGTACAATTCCGGCAGGCACAGTGGTGACAGATATAGGAGCAGGAATCAGGCTTACAGACAAACCAAACGTAACAATTCCAACAACTCCAATTACTCCTCCCGTCACTCCAAACACTTTAGTTCCAAAACTTATTACTACGCCAGCTCCAAATGCTGACGGCATTATCTATCTCATGGATGGCGAATATGTGAAATTTGATTACAGCCAGTCTGAACCTAAGCAGTCGATCTCCCTTTATATGTTTGATAATAACATCTATTATGATACAAATGGTAATGGAATAAAGGATGACGATGCCATTCTAATGTCTAGATACCCAGGAAATTGGCAAGTAAGTTTCAAGAAATCAGAAGGGCCTATTACCGTGAAGTTTGTGATTATGGATATTAATGGAAATCAACAGACAATTCTGCAACCAATAAAATTCAAATAAACAAATAACAATATGGGAAATCAAAATGATCCTTCACAAGATCCAAAGAAATTTCAGGATTTTGGAATGGATGATAATGAGCCAGAAACAAACACACAACCAAAAATTAACGACTTTACTCGTCCACAGGTAGCGCCTGCTCCAGATACTTCCGCTCAAGCGAAAGTTGAGCCAGCTGCTCCAGTCGCGCCAGTTGCACCGCAAGCGGTACAAGCACCTGTCGCAGCGCCTGCACCAGCTCCTGTTCAGCAAGCGGCGCCCGCAGTAGTCCCAACACCTGCACCAGCCGCAGCTCCGCAAGTCGCGCCTGCATCCGCACCGCAAGTCGTTCCCGTACAATCCGCAGCACCTGGCCCAAATACCGTTCAAGCTCAAACTCAGGCCGCTCGTGGAGTTATCGCCAATCCAATTGCATCAAGCAAAGCGATGGTTGCATTTGTGGGAATTTTTGGAGCTTTAGTTTTGATTTTCCTTGCTTTATCATTTGTATTTATTGCTCAGACTGACAAAGACACCAATCCAATCGCAAACCTCCTTGGTGTAAATGATGCATCATTCGTAAATGGACTGATCACCTTCATTCACATCGTATTTGTAATCTGTTCTTTGATTGCGTTTGTTTTCGCGATGGTTGGTTTGTTCAAATCCAGTATGGCCAAAAAAGACGACAAGATTGCCCGCAAAGATGGCTTACGTATGGCTTTGATTGCTGGTTCGATCTTGCTGATTATTTTGATGCTTTGGATTTTCGTATACTTATATTTGGATTCAAAAAGAATAAAGCCGGCTTCGGAAATTCAAGATCCGATCATCACAACTCCAGTAGTTACTTTGGGCCTTACCGCTCCAATCATTATCAAATTTGATGCTTCACATGTGCCTGTAACCTCTGCAAATTACCAGATTATTTCTTATGAATGGAATTTTGGGGACGACACAACTGGTACAAATATGGTTGTGACTCATGAATATTTAGATAAAGGAAAAAATGATACCGGTCGTTTTGAGGTACAGTTGACGGTCGCAAAGCGCGACAAGAAAACAGGTGAAGAAACAAAAGATATTTATACAAAAACTGTGGTAATTGCCAAGCAGGCCTTGGTGTCTTCTTTTGAAGCGACGCCACAGTCTGGAGAAGTTCCGTTGGAAGTGAAGCTTGATGCCAGTGGGTCGAAAGATCCTGATGGAAAAATAGTTCGTTATGAATGGGATTTGAATGAAGACGGAGATTTCTCTGACGAAGAAGGTGTAAATATTACTCATAAATTTGAAAAGATTGGAAAATATAAAGTGGCTTTACGTGTCACTTCTACTAGTGAGGATTTCCAGATTTCTGAAAAAGAAATCATTGTCACGGAGGCAAAAATTCCGTTGCCAGTTATTTCCGTAGTAGATCAACCTGAAAAATTCTTGTCAGGTGTTGCCTATGTATTTAAAGGAGACAAATCAACTTCTCCAAACGGCGCGATTGATAAATATTCTTGGGATTTTGGTGACGGTAGCAAGTTGGAAAACACCGCAACTGTTAATCATACTTTCCAAAAAATAGGAAATTTTGAAGTTGTTTTAACTACTACAGATGAGAAAAAAGTTGAGGGAACGGCAAAGATGAAAATCGTAATCGAAGCTCCTCAAGGCACTCCAAAAGCTTCTTTCACAACTGATCCTGCGCTCACAGGTACAGCGACAACTCTAGAAGGAAAATTGCCTTTCACAGTTGTTTTTGATGCCGCAGCGACTGTGGATCCTGACAACAATATCACTGATTACCAATGGGATTTCAATGGTGACGGTGTAGTCGATAATTATGGAACAAAAATGAGTCATACTTACAACGAAGAGGGGACTTACAATGTCACGCTCACGGTTGTAGATGGTGATGGAAATAAAGGAATCGCAACAACTGTGGTAAAGGTTGTGGCGAAAGGAATTACAGGTGTTTTGAAGGCCAATCCGATTGAAGGAAATGCGCCTTTGACAGTTGAGTTCGACGCCAGTGGTTCTATTTATACAAAAGGCCAGATCACCAGTTATCAATGGGATTTCGGGGATGGTTCCGCTCCAAAATTGGGAGCTGCCAAAATGACTCACAAGTATACCGCCATTGGCAATTTCAATCCTTCGGTAACGGTTATTGGTTCTGATAATTCCAAGGACAAAACTACAATTATGATTACGGTCAGGGAGACTTCTTTGAGTGCTTGTTTCGTTTCTGTTTTTGAAACTGGGAAAGCGCCTCTTGTAACTTCCTTCGACCCAAGTTGTTCTACAGGCACGATCACAAGTTATCTTTGGAATTTCGGCGACACAAATAGCTCAACCGAAGTAAAACCTGTTCATACATTTGAAAAGGCCGGCGTCTACGACGTCACTCTCGAGCTCTCCGATTCCGACAACAACACCAGCAAGTCAAAGTTGTCGATCACGGTGACTCCTTAGCTACTGCATTTAACTCTGAAGGTAGGAGCTTTACAGCTATTGTTAGCAATATCTAACGGTGAATTGCAATTCAAAGAGCTAGACTTGTATCCATCTTCTCCGTAACAATTGACGTCAACCATGTTGCAAGAATGAGCAAGGTCTTTCGCGCGGCACAATTGGTCACCAGTGAGAGATTCCCCAGTGCGATTATTCCAGTAAGCGTAATACAAAGCCGCATTCATGCCTCCGACGGCTTTTGTGCAAGCCCCATTGTTGCTGTTCCATGTGGAATCGGTATCAAAACAACAATGTCCGGTATCGCAGAGGCCATATCTAGTGGTTATGATGGGCCCTGTTGCTCCATGGATTATTGACACGAATTCTTGACAAGAATTGGCGCCACTACATTCACTAAGAATACATCCATTGTTATTATTTATATATCCTGGTGTACAATAAAACTCACATTTATTAGCTGTCGTGCATTGCGATTGATAACTCAAAAGGTTGCTAAGGACATCAGTAGTCCCCGTTAATCCTGTATTGTCCCCAGCGCACACGGTTGCATTTGTATATTGAGCTGGATCACAGGCGGCAGTCACAGGCACTACACATTTTCCGGTGCCACCACCACTATTGGAACAAGTTCCACTACAGCAATAATCATTATTTATGCATGATGAGTTGTTAGGTAAACACGCATTCCTAGTTGCACTACAATTATCGGCTTCCCCTCCATCAGTTCCTGAACATGACCAATTAACTGTGCTGATCTCGGTATTTTGATCCGGGAACATAGGATTAGGATTATTAGGAATTCCCACGTCGCATAACTTGAATGTTGACTCGTATATAGTAGATTTCCATACATCCAGTAAATATTTAATGGAAGGATATATTCCCGTGCTTTCATTGGCCTCTCCACATACTCCCGCCACTGGCGTTACGGCCACACCGCAAGTAGTGTCGTTATTTCCATTACAAGCCAACCCATCACAACACAAAGAGTCAAATCCATTACACGTTTCACCGGGATCTAAACATGCCATCTTTGTGGCACTACAGTTTATAGATGTCCCTCCAGTATCACTGTTACATTCCCAATAAAAAGATGGATTATCAAAAGTCGGCGCAGTGGCCGTGCTTCCAGCTTTACACAAAGTTGGAGCATTTGGACCAGATGGTAATGCTGTCGCGTTATGTGGTATACCTTGCAACCCATTCATGCCGCCACACTCTGCATTTACAGCTACCACCTCCGTAGTTTCAGTTGTAAAAGTCGATTTACATTCATCGCTACAGGTGTGTGCAAACTTTGATGCTCCAGCCGCTGGTGGAACAAATGCTTGATAACCAGTTTGCAAATTTGATTTGTCATTCCCGTTATTATGACTTGTTCCAAAATCGCATTCTTCAACTAGATTACATGGTTGATCATATTCGCAAACTTGTTCATACAAGATTCCATCCCCACACAACGAATCACACGACTTTCCATCTGTAGCAACAACCCATCCAGCAGGACAAGCTTCGCAGGCAGTCCCATTTGCATTAGCTATTTTTCCTTCCTCGCATGTCGAACAAACTTTCGTAGTATTGTCAAAATATTTCCCCACCTCACACGTTCTGCAACTACCAAATTCATAATGTTCATCCGCCGAATTGCAAGTCGTATCGCCCAGCAACACCCAAACCAAACTTCCCCCACTAAGATCGGCATCTGCAAAAACAAAACTTGAATCATTGAAATTACCACCCTCTCTTTGCATAGTTGAAAATTGTTGTGCTCGCGCCTTTAATGGGGCAAGAAACGTAGTCAAGGATTGGTTTGTTTTGACAGGCAAAAGCACCCATCCATTTGTGGTTTTTAGTTTCTCCACTGTTGCTGCAGGGATTTCCGCCGCACTGATTGAATCTCTAACATCTCTAACTTTCCAGATTGTAGAATTTTTTGCGGATAGCACAGTAAACCCATAGTAAGCCGGAATTGTAACCCTACTTGCATCTTCGATTGTCGTGGTTTCCTCGTAAGGACCTTTTTTATACGTAAGCCAGCCTTTTATATTGTAAGGGGCCGGAAAAAGAGTGTCGTTTGAGCTATAAATTGCGATCAATATTTTATTCCCAGCAGTTGGTTGAATATAACTGATAACATCCGCAACGGTTACGTCTGTTGTTGAATAAAAATAATTGAATCCAGATACTAGAACCTTAGCGTCTGTTTGTGGGTTTGCTCCCGCAGGTACGACATAGTCATGTTCCTGCTGAGCTGTGAAAACATAATATAAACTTTCGATATTCACAGATCCTTTCAAAATTTCACCACTCAATTCAAGCTTTGGAGGATTATCTCCTTTTCGCAACGAATGTTCTCCAAAAATGTTTGTGAAATAATAGGCATATCCGCAGCCAACAGCCAAAATAACCACTAGCAAAGCCGCCAAAAGCATTTTTGAAAAATGTTTGGGAAAAGTAGGAAGGTTCATATTTTTAGAAGGTTTAAAAATCAATAACAAAATTATCACACAAACAATATTAAAAATCAAAAATGTTCTTTTGCAATAATTTTGCGTTTGTGCTTAAATACCTCCCTTGATCCAATTATCAATGACAGAAAGAACAACAGAAAAACAAGTAGTCACCCCAGACATTTCCCAAGACCTCGATCAATATCGTCAGCTGGTAAACGCTGATACTAATCCATATGCCAATCGCGCCATTCAGGCCGAATTAAACGAAATCTATTTCGATGAAAATAGAGAGCCTCGTACAGAAAAAGAGATAGCAATGAGACTTGCGGTTTATCAAGCAAGTATAAAAGCCAGAATAGATCAGTTGTTAGGAATGGATCCTGGCTCATTCGATCACCGCCAAGTAAAAAGCCAAGAAGAATTCGAAGCTTCTCCTCGAACGGGCCTCAAACTCGCTCAAGAACTTTTTTCTTCACCGGCAGATTATCAATCCGTGAAAAGAACGGAAATTGCTCTTGGTGCAGAGGCGGATCTTTTCTGGGATATGGTTATGGATCCTTCGAAAATCACGGAGACAGTCCTAAAGGATATGGGCCTCGATGAATTGGTCCCAAAGAATTTGGAGGCACATTCAGCGGAGGAACAAGGCCGAAAAAAGAGACGCCTAAGCCCACAAGTGAAAACAGAATTGCTGGCAGAATCCATTGGCTATGTGAAGCACTTCTTTGCAAATTGTATGGAGCCGCTTGCGATCGGAAACGAGGATTCTCGCTCGAGAACAGATAAAGCTTATTTCCGACTATTCAGAATTACGGAAGGACCAAATGTCGGAATGATTTTGGGTACCCAAGCCGAAGGCGACAAAAAAACGTTATTCCTGACAGACCTTGCTAGCGCAGGCAGACGGCTGGATCACATCGTTGATGATAGTTATGGCAAAGAAATTGCAAAATTAAAAAAGATTGAGATAACGCTCGAGGAAATGACTCGAAAAATAGAAACAGGCGATTGGGAGGAAATCAAATCAAGTGGAGAACTTGAAAGAATGCAGGCGAAAATTGCGGTCATGGTGGATGGTTTGAAATTCGTCAGAAACGATCAAAAACAAGAAATATTATTCCGCGTAACTCGCTGTGTCAGTTTCAAGGACAGCAAAGATCGATTGAATCCAAGCTCCAGAATGGCAATTTGGAATTCCACTCAAAGATTTATTAGTGAGAGAATAGGGGAGATCGAAGGAATCTCCGGATATCTCGCCAAAGACAGAGTGAGAGTGACTTCTCATATGAGAGAAGAAGCTGAAAGATTGAATGGTTTTTATTCAACGGTGAATGAAAATACTGATCGATTGAAAATATTAGATGTGAATGTTCCGCTGGATGAAACAGCCGTAGCAAGAATCACGACAAACCTCCAATCTTTGATCGCTTCCTGCGAGGCTTTCAAATTCGAGCCATATTTATCTTTAGCGGCAAAAATGATTGCCGAAATAAATGCCATCATCGAAATCTTAAATTCGCCTGATCACGATGAGAAAACAAAGAGAGAACAGGCTCGCTATTCTTTTGTCAAAATTTACTCGATCGCAAAATTGCTCAATGTCGAAGATGAATTGATCTCGACAAGAGACGAATGGTTACGCCCTGGCTACAATCCCGAACATGTCTACTCAAAAGGACTCATGGAAAGATTGCTTGGAATAAGAGAACGCTTCATGTCAAAAAAAGTAGCTCAAGACGTCGAAATGAAAGATTTGAGCCCTATTTATGGGGAAATCTACAAATTCTTGGGCCAAGCCATCACCTCCTTGGGTCAAGCTTTAGGCAGAGGAAAAACCAGCAAAGACAGGATCGAAGCCGTCAAAGCAGTCGATAAAATGCTGAAAGACTTTAGTGTGGCCAAACTCCTTAGGAGCAAAGGTGACCTCTTCCTTGCAAAATAGCCTCAAAAATGATAGAATATCTAGATTAAAACAAACAAAAAACAAAAAAACATGCGTTTGCGCGATCTAAATAAAACCCTTCTCATTCTAGCTATTGGCTTATCTTTTTTAGTTGTTTCTGCCGGATATGCCCTTGCGGAAGCTGTGCCAACTCTTCAGTTGCCTGCGGGTTTTGTTGACGACGGCGCTCCAGTCCTAATTATTGATGAGACTTTGTTATGCGGAAATGGAGACGTTGATCCTGGAGAATATTGTGATGATGGTAATAATATCAACGATGCTTGTAGTGCAGATTGTTCCGCTTGCGGCACGGGATATACAAAGAATCCTACAACTCAGCAATGCGAAATGCCTACTCCAGCTGTGGTTTGTGGAAATGGGAGAGTTGAATCGGGAGAAGTTTGTGATGATGGAAACACTGTTAATGATGCCTGTAATGCAACCTGTGGAGGTTGTGGAACAGGTTATACTTTGAAAGGAAATAAATGTACAAAGACGACAACTGGAGGAGGGGTAAATATTCCTCTAACTGCCAAATTTACTACTGCCAAAGTTTATCCAATTGGATTCAATCCAAAAACAGTAAGCACCATCTTTACTTATAAGGTTTCCAAAGATGCTTTCGTAGACCTAAAAATCACTGACGAAGCAAATGTCCCTGTGGTTACTTTGATGGAAAATGAACCGGTTCTTGCCAATAAAGAATTCATTTTCTCTTGGAATGGTACAGACACAAATGATGCTCTAGGTAAAATTCTAAAGGTTGGTAAATATTTTTATACCTTCTCCGCAAAAGCCTCCGCGCAAGCTGTTGCTTCAGACACAAAGATTGGCGAAGTGAATATAATTTACGGCACAAACGAGAGGGATATTATGCTTCCTCCTGATGTTCCAATCAATAATTATCCACCAGAAGACACTACTGGCACAGGTCCTGAAACAGCTATTTATCTGGTTCTTCCTCTGATCGGTTATCTGGCGACCTCTTTCAAAAAACGTGGCTAAAATTTATAGCCTAACCTATTGACCTTTTCCCTAAAAAGACGTAGATTTAAAGCGTTACAGGGTATTAATTATAGGGGCATTTATCTCGGGAAATTATGTCGGTGAGTATAGAATTTAACCACAAAGTCTATGACTCTCTTCGCGACATCAATGATAGTCATTATGGCCGGATCGATTCTTTTTTGTCTTCTGACAATCGGTCGCCTTTTTGCTTATAATCGTAAGTACCATCTACCCGAATCAAAATATACCAAGATGTTCCGCTTTATCACCAAAGAACAGTTGGCGGTTTTATATGTGGCATTGGTTGCCGCCGATGTTGTTTTTGGTTTATGGTTCCTGTTTGAATTCTAAAAAAACCCTAAGCACATTTATGAATAATCACGACAAATATTTCAAAGGTCAGCACGAAAACGAAGAGTTTATCTGCTTTTTTCGTCCGCATTGGATTGTTCTTTTGAAGGAATTTCTTTACTTCATAATTTTTGTAATAGTTGCCACCCTTTCGATTATCAATATCAATCTCTTGAAAACAATTATTCAAAATAACGCCGAATTTCAGGCGTTTTTTATCATGGGTTTTCTTTTGGGGACGATTTTCATCCATCGATTTTTCCTGAAATTATTGAATCATTTTGTGGATATTGGAATCATTACCGACATGCGCATTATCGATCATAAAAAAACTTTATTTCTGAGAGACACTATGGATGCGATAGATATGTTGAATGTTCAGGATATCGAACAAAGAGGCGAAGGGCTCCTTCCAAATTTTCTTGGATATGGCGATATAAATATTTATCTTGCGGCTTCGGCTTCGGTAAAAGTTTTTCATTATGTTCCCAACGCAAAATTTCATTTCCGCTGTATTAGCAGACAAAAAGAGCTCCGTCGTATGAATAGGGAAACGAAGGCCTCAGATCAAAAAATGGAAAATACCGACGCGTTGGATCAACAACGACAAATGCTAATGGAGGGACTGAAAGGCCTAGATAGAACAGTGAATTAAATCACCAAACTTGATCCTCTTGCAATCACCGTTTTTTTATAGTAAACATAAAAGAACAGCTTGAATATTTTAAACCAATCCCAATGAAGAATTCGTTGAAAATCGGAATTTGTTTCGGAATCACTTCCGGAATTATCACCACGCTTGGTCTTATGATCGGACTGGAGTCTGGCACAAGTTCCCAAACCGTCGTCCTTGGTGGAATTTTGACCATTGCTATCGCCGATGCCTTTTCTGATGCTTTAGGAATTCATGTTTCTGAAGAATCACAGGGAAATAGCGCGAAGGAAGTTTGGGAATCAACCATCGCCACCTTTTTGGCAAAATTTTTATTTGCTCTGACTTTTACGATACCAGTTATTTTCCTTTCTTTGGGAACAGCTATGATTGTTGGCATCGCCTGGGGACTGACAGTCCTTTGTGTTCTTACCTATATCACTTCCACCGCAGAAAAAGAAAAGCCATGGTGGCCTATTTTTGAACACCTCCTTACTGCCATAGTGGTTATCACGATAACTCACTTTGTAGGAGACGCAGTTTCCAAGTATCTAGGATAAGCTAGGCTAAAGTAACATATCTTTATGGCAAAACTTCGCTAAAAGCTTTTCTGTAAGCCAATATTTCACATAGACACGGATATTGCAATAAGGTGCATTTATGCTATCATTTCCCCCTAACTTTTAATCTCCAAAAAATATGGCAGGCAATGGCGATACTCCAGATAATGATTTAGCTACTCCTGATAGACCGGTGACGTCGGAAGTCTCGAATGCAGGAGATGATTTGAATAATGGCAAAACCCCACAGGCAACTGCTGGCGAAACCCAAGCAGATCTAGAGTTAGCGATGGTGGAATTTGAACAAAAAATAGCTCATTTACCGCCGCGTCAGAGACTTATTGCGCTTCTTGGTTTTACGAAAAATGTTGAAGCCAAATTTTTGCCTGATTGTTTTAAGGCTATTCAGTTGACCGTCCCAAGAAATCGAATGGCGGACATAAAAAGAATTACGGAAGATCAAAGAATAGATGCGTTCCCTGTCAGTTCAGATTTCAAAGGAAGTCCTGACGACGAAAGTATTGTCCTGACCTATATGGTTCCTTTCCAAAATGGAGCTAGTTCAAACTTGAAAAATCTTGAGCTTGCCCTGCAAAGCGAAAAAATTCCAACTGAGTTGGCAGTGGCGTCAAACAGACCTGTCGTGGTGAGAACAAAAGGCAACGGTTTAAATATCATAGGACCTGATTTTTCAGAAACGAAACAATTGGGGAAACCACCTTTTACGAGAAGACCTATTGAGCCAGCACTTCAACCGGAAACAGGTTATGCTTCACAGGCTTCTTATGAGTCTGCCAAAGCCGAAACTACAAATATTCCACGTCAGGGTGGATGTACGTATATGCTTTTGGAAGATAATTTCGTCGATAAAATCCAAAAAGGAAAAGACGAAGATTTATCTCGTATTTTGAGACAGATCTCTCAGATTTTCAGTGCGCCAAATTTTCATATCAGCAGACAGGGAGGATTCTTGGTGATCGTAAATACAGCGGATAGAGCAGGCGCTTATTTGACCAGTCTTTCCATGGGATTGTTGAAAGCTTCAGGTGGTCATACCAAAGCAATTATGGGAAAAGGAGAAGTTATTCATCGACCAAAAGGTCAAGGATTTGAAATGAAAGGATTTATGGCCACACAAGAGAAACAAAAAGATCTTCTTGAGCTCGAAGACGGCGTGTATTTGAGTGCGGATATGTATGATCCGGCTTTGCAAAGGTTGAAAGGTAGAGATGGCGCTCAGCATCTCACTACTGCGGCCCCACATTGGTCCAATAAAGATTTACTTCAGGTCAAAGAGCACAAACCATCTGTAGAATTAAAGGTTGGCGGTCCTGACAAGTTTATTGGCTACGAGCCAGAATTAACCAAATTTAATTCGGCTTTAACCGATACGGAAACAAAACTCATCATGATCAGAGCCTCTGCCGGTATGGGAAAATCCGCTTTGCTTTCTGAAGCGGAAAAAACTAATCCATCAATGATCGTTACCACCATCGATCCTTCTCAGTCTCATGTGCAAGGAGGTGGCCTCGTGAAAATAGTGGAGCAAATTACAACCTACGTAGAGAATAATTTAGATCCTGCTGCGGAGGAGCCACGTGTAGCGTACGCCCTCAAGGCCTTCAAGGATCAAACAGAAGATAAAAAAATCTCTTTCGCCCAAAGAAACCCAAAAGATTTAATGGATATGTGTATTAGAGCTTTGGACTTTTTGCGTGAAAAATTGGGACCATTGAAACTTGTCATTGATGATGTCCATCACATTGATCGTCATTCTGATACTTATGTTATGGCGATGGTTGGTCAATTGTTGAGTGGAGAAGGAAAGGACAAAGTGGTTCTTTCTATGAGACCGGAAGATAGGTACAAGTCAGAGGCTCAAAGTACTTTAGAAAAACAGATCAGAAGTCAGGGAGAAGAAGAAATAGAAGGAGAAGAAGAAAAGGCGACAACAGTAAAAGTTGTTACTTTAACAGGTCTGGATTTCTCAGATCCGGAAGTTGCCGAAGAATGGATTATGCATTCCTTGCCAGCAGAGACCACAAAAGGAAATCATTTAGCGGGCGATTGGTGGCAGAAGCTTGGACAAAAGGCTGGCAAATTCCCATTGGCCATGATGACTTATATGGATGAAATAATGCTGGAAAGAGCAAAGATGAAGAAACAAAAACGCTTAGATCCTTTACAAGTTTCGGGAGGAGAAATTAGACTTTCCACAGAGTGTCTGAATAGATTATTAAAGAAAATCCCGACAGGTGGTGATCTTGGTATTTACTATCAGGAAAAGCAAAACAAATTGCCGGAGAATCTCCAGACTTTCATGCATTGTGCCGCTTTACTTGGTGGAGCAATTTCAGAAGGTCAAATTAGTGTTATCAATCAGATTATTGGACAGCCAGGAGTCACTGCAAAAGAATTACAAGAAGTATTGTTGGCCGGATGCTATTTGGTAGAAGGAGTAGCTGGCAAATATCGCTTCAAGCATCAGACGATTTCAGATAGCGTGCTTGGCTCCATGAATGCCGAAAGGAACGTTGATTTATCTACCCGTTTATATCTGCAATTCAAAGACGACAGATCAATCAATGAAGAAACAAAACTTACCTTATTGCATAATGTTGCTCCAACTGTCAGCGAGCAGAACACAAGCTTTTGGCAAGCATATTCATCCAGAGTTAGAGGATCATTGTCGGAGACTAGTACTCACAAATCTTATGGACATGGACATGCTCTCGCCGGTACGGTTTTAGGAGATATTAAGGGTTTAGATGAATTAGAGAAGGAAGGAAAATTAACAGTCATTCAGCAGAATTTGATGAGATTGAGAAGGGAACCTGACGCTCAAGTGACTGAGGATATGTATAGAATGATTATCGAAAGTTTGGCCGAACTAGGGAGAGATGCCTTGATGGTCGGTCAATTTAAAGAATCAGAAACGGCTTTAGCTATTATAGAAGAAATTGCCGCAACTAATCCTGGCCTTATCCAAAACCTTAAGCCAATTTATATGTTGATGCTGGATTTGGCTTATGCTAGACAAGAAG
Organism: uncultured Candidatus Peregrinibacteria bacterium; assembly: GCA_903847465.1. GTDB lineage: Bacteria > Patescibacteriota > Gracilibacteria > UBA1369 > LOWO2-01-FULL-3 > CAINDQ01. The sequence continues at coordinate 1,486 of CAINDQ010000007.1, read as the reverse complement.
GTTCAAAGATGAGAAAAATTTATGAAGAAAAACTTGGAAAGGGCACTGCTCTCGAACCAGCAGAAAGAGCAGCTTATGATGTGCAGATAGCCTACATGTCAACTGTAGGATTTATTGGGGGAAAACCAGATCTTGATGCCGTCTTAAAAGCCTATGAACAAAACGTCTCAGTTTTAAGTAAAATTAGCAGAAATCCCCAAGATCCAAATTACGGAGGATACCTTGAAGCCACAAGATTGATGAAAGGAAGAGTACCTTTCGAAGCAGTCAGAAATGCTGTTGTGAATAGGGAAGGAGGCAAGAAATTTGATGAGGATGTAATGCTTCAGCCAAAGGCCTTGACCCCACTGCAAATGGGACAATTAAAAGAAATTGATCAGGCTTTGAAACCTCTTTTTGAAAGCAGAGAAAAAAATCCAACAGCCTTTAGCCCTTATTCAGAAATGGGACTTCTGGACTTGGACGCTCAAGTAAAAGCGATGCTTGGAAAATATCCAGAAGCGATTTCCGCTTTTTCTGAGTACTGGCGTCAGGCCAACCAGATGGGCATACACAGAGAAGCTGCCAGAGCTGCAAAAATGAAAGGCGATGTGCAAATGGAACAGGGATTGTCTCGTAATCAAATTGATCGAGAAAGAGTCTTGGAAGCAATAAAAACTTATGGAGAAGAAGGAATAAAATCACTAGCCACTCTACCAGATACAGAACCTTATCAATTCCCCGTCAGAGTGCAACGAATTAGAGCAATCGGAATTTTAGCAGAATCATATCTTTACGAAATGGAAACCAGAAAACCTCAGCCAAAAGAAGCCGAGCAAATGCACAATGCTCTTCTCGACCATGTTAAGGAAGCTTTCAAAGACTTCGACTACATCAATGAAAAATGGCCTCAATATGCCGCGGATCCAGAAGTGCAATATTATCTAATGGGCTACATGGGATACGTTATGCAGGCTACTAAAGTATTTAATATTACAGCTCCATATATAAAAAATCATCCATATGTGAATGCCGAAGCCTTAGCCGCTGGTCAAAAATATGGCAACGAAATAATTGTTGATTCACCAGACGGCGCCGACTTGAAAGAAAAACCAAGAAAGCTAAAAGGTCATGGTTATATGGCCCAATTCGTTTAGTGGAAATTTAATAGAAAAAACAAAACCTGCGAAGCATTATAATCTCCGCAGGTTTTCTTAGTTTAGAAAAATTACATACCTGTTCCATCACCACCAATAGAAGTTGTTCCCGTTTTCAAACTAGTTGGACTTGTGACTGTCATGTTGTAAAGAGTTGGACTCTTTACAGTTGTTGTTTTTAAAGTAGTCGTTGTAGGAGCAGTTAGGCGATAAAGTGTCATCGCACTGTAGTCACCAGCTCGCATTGTTCCATAAAGGAAAGCGAATCCTACGATTACAGCTCCAGTTAAAAGTCCCAACCAAAACACTGTGATTGGATGCGTTGCGGCATACCCGACGGAGGCCTTTGT
>CAINDQ010000006.1 GCA_903847465.1 uncultured Candidatus Peregrinibacteria bacterium | reverse complement strand
GTAAAAAATTCAAAAATTCAAAAAGTAAAAAAGTAAAATTTTCCGATTTTTTTACTTTTTTACCATTTCGCAAAATAACCAAACCAATGTAGATCCCTGCCCCTTCTAAATAAGTTCACATTCTCCTCATTTTATGCTAAAATATCCACAGATCCTACCCAACCTAACCCTCATTCCAAATGGATACTCCAAATAATGTAGATGCAAATTCGATTCTACCCATTCTGAAAAAGATTCCGTTATTTGCCACGCTCGACGAAAATCTTCATCGTGAAGTCATCAAGCGCATTATCCTTATGTATTACCCTGACAATTATCAGGTTTTCAAGGAAGGCGAATTGGGCGACGCTTTGTATATAGTAAAGAAGGGAAAGATAAAAATCTATCATGAACCAAAAGAGGGAAGCATTCTTCCTGTGGATGTAGCCGACCTCAATGATGGTGAATTTTTCGGAGAAATGTCCCTTATCTCAGATATTCCTCACAACGCTTCTGCCAGATCTGTATCTGAAAGTGAAGTCTTTATTCTGAGCAAGGATCAATTCCATGAATTGTTAAATAACAACGCTGCATTGGCTCATCAAGTCAGCGAAACCGTTGTTCACAGAGCAAATGATAATGATCAACAAGTTTAATTTATGCTTTTAGGATACCTAATATTTGCGCATTTGTTGGGGGATTTCGTTTTCCAGCCGGAGAGTCTGGTTAGGTTGAAAATGAAAAGTATGAAGGGCGTTTTTATTCATGTTTTGATCCATTTTGCGCTTGGAATTATTGTTCTTCTGCCATTTATTATGCATGGCTATCTTTGGCTAATCGCTGTTATTTTCGGAATTAGTTTTTGCCATTTCTGGATAGATCAGGCCAAAATTAGTTACAATTTGAAGCATGACAAGAAAACCAAGGCATTTGTGATTGATCAGCTTTTGCACTTGCTGACCCTTTTGCTAGCCTATTTTTTCGTTGGAAATATTTCGCTAAATCTTCCAGAAACTTTTGGTCTCAAAATTTACACGAATATTTCGGTTTTGATTTTCCTTTCTTTCCTGATTTTCTTGAGCAACGTTGTGGAAATCTATCGTTTGCAAGAAGTTAGAGAAAAGAATGCCGACGCCAAATTCAAACCAAATACCGAAAATATCGCAAAAAGAATAGGAGTCTTTGCCGTCCTATACGTCTTCTTCATGGCAATGGCCTTCTACGCTACAAAATAGTTCTAAAGATTTTTATGCCCTCCGTACTGCTGGTCTTCATGACTTTGCTCCTGAGCCATTTTCTCATGGTCATGTGTCGGCATTGGCAAGTTTTCGTCCACGCTCTCTTCTGCCGGCGCAACATCTCTGACCGAAACACTTTCCCTCGCAGAAACTTCTTTCTCTGAAGTTAATTCTAGGAAGGTGAAAGTCCAAACACTATAAGAAAAAATATCCACGATGCCATTCAAATAAGAAGCCAGAATCAAAGCGATAAATCCAATCACAAAGCCGACAATCACGCCCGTTACCTGTAGCGCAATAGTCGCAATATATCCACTTACCAAAATGACAATTGCTGGAATCAAGAAGACGATCAAAGCCTGAATCACAATTCTCACTCCAATAATAATCATCAAAATAGTGATCAAGAAAGTGGATTGCCAATGTGCAATCACCAGTTTCGCACTTGCTTTCATTGATTCGAAAACTGGTTTGTCATCAATTACTATAAAGAAATCGGAAAAAGTAAATAACAGAGTGAGCATTATGCTAACAACCATAAAAACGATAAAAACCGGTAGCATAAACTGAAAAATAACCGGTCCCAGATTGCGAACTACGAAAGACATTTCTATTAATATGGAAAAGAAGGAAAAAGTCGTGATCAGCATGTGGTACTCAAACAACGGCAAAAAAGACATAATGCCATACCTGAAACCAGTTCCGACACCAGCTTGTTGGTGATTTTTGTTTCTGGCGATCATCTGAATCGCTGAAGCCTTTGCGACGGTCGGATAAAGAAAATACAATATACCAAAAATGATTGCCGCAATTACCAAAGGAACTGTCCAAGAAACATGTTCTTTGATGAAATCCCAGAGGAAATAAACCACTTGATGTAGTGAACTTTGCTCGGCGTTATCAAAAATCCAAGAGGTTTTGAAGGCAAAAATCTGATAGGCGATATAGCCAACTCCCACTGTTGTGGTCAAAATTGACTGAAAGAACCCGTACCAGAGAATTAATCTTTTGTTTTTCTGGGTATAAGACCAGGATTCGGCAATAATTTGTCGGTAGTCCATGCAATTGATTTTACCGTCCCTGCGCTCAATGTCAATTCGGCACAAATTTAGACTTGCCAAATAGCACCTTTTTTGGTAAATTTTACATACTGACTTTTCAGAACAACTATTACTTATTGCATATATATGGAAAGAGAAGCGAAAAAAGACATCATGAAGAAATTCGGTGTTCATGCTAAAGACACTGGTTCTTCAAAAGTTCAAGTTGCTGTTCTCACAGAGAGAATCAACGAACTTTCAGGCCATTTGGAGACTCACCCAAAGGATGATCACTCTCGCAGAGGCTTGCTTGGCTTAGTAGGAAAAAGACGCAAACATTTGCAATATTTGAGAATGCATAAGAAAGAAGAGTACGAAGAAGTATTGAAGAAATTGAAGCTAAGAAAGTAAACATTCGATCTTTGAAAGCTTAATATAAATTCTTAACCCTGTTTCCGGG
>CAINDQ010000005.1 GCA_903847465.1 uncultured Candidatus Peregrinibacteria bacterium | reverse complement strand
TAACTTCAATTATGTACTATGTTTAGAATCCTCTCTGCGTGATCGTTTGCTTATGAATTAAAACCTTGCCAGCTCTACAATCTGCCCTTCTCTCCTAATAGCATTTAGAATTCTTTCGCACGCTTCCTTTACTAAAATGGCTGACTCCTGCTTATCTTGAGCAAACCAAATAAAGTGTTTAGCGATTATACCTTCTCGTCCACCATTTTATTGCCATCTCCCCCCTAAACCTAAAACTTCATAGTCGCTGAACTCACTTCCGATTTGTGGTAAGGATTGGTGAACAGCCACATTACTGGTTTCTAATTTTAACCTGGCACCTTTTGGGGACGTGACAAACAATCCATTGATGACATCTGGGAACATTGCTGTTTTGCCTTTTCTCACGTCTGATTCAAAATCGGGATTGGCTTTGAGAGTTTTTTCCAGTAAATGTGTGAAAGGATCTATAGTGGCTTTTTTTGCATCTAGCCATTCAAAAGCTTCTCGCAATCTAGGATCTCTCATTGCTCTTGAATCACCGTAAACAACTTTCCCGTTTTTTACCCTTAATGGTCGTGTTGTTCGGCTGAATGTTTCACTGATCCATTGAGAAGGTGATCCTGGGAAACGCTTCCATTCATCACATGTTACGGCATCATCATTTGATATCGCCCATTCTGTTTCGTTGCCTAGAGTTTTCCTTAACGCAGATCTGGAGTTTGAGCATGCACCCCTGTGAATTTCTACTCCTAAAGTAAAAGCTTTGACTCTCCTTCTTCTTCCAGCTATGACGCTAGCCAAAGTCAATATTCCTGAGCCTGATCCTAGGTCCATTCCTAAATATGCCTCATCGGTTTTAAATCTTGTATTGAATATTATTTCTTTTACTAATGCTGCTGTCGATTGGGTATCTGCGATACATCTCAAAGAATCGGTTTCTGTTATAGGTCCACTTTCACCGTATCTAAGCATCCGACTAACAGCTTCACTAATGTCTGATATTTTTGCAGATTTTGCTCCAAAATATAATGCTGTGTACTTCATTACAACATTCATTACAAGTGTGTTTACAGCTTCTATTGCTTGTTCAAGTTCAAGTGCTGGATCTGATAATTCAGCAACATCGTCTTGGATTGGTCTGCTCGTATAATATTCTGAAAAGTTACGCATTGATTAAAGTGAAGGGAGTGATTTTTACATTAACTCGCTTAGATGTCAAACTTAACTTCCCTCCCTTCTGAAAGCCCAAAAGAATGAAAAATAAGTCGAAGAAGGCTGGTTACCAGATTAATCATCTTCACCATCGTCATCCTCTGCCCCGGGATCGGTCGATTGGTTCCCTTTTGACTTTCTGCTCAATTTCTTGTTTAATTAGACAGTTTTCCCACCTAACCTATTTTTTAAAATTTAATTTTATGAAGAAAACGCTTCTCGTTCTGACGACGGCCGTGGTTTTATTTACAGCAGGATGTTCTGCTCAAATAACAACAAAAACTACTCCAAATGCTGATGGCTCTACTCCTGCGGTAAACGTAGAAATAACTACTCCACAAGTAACTGTAACAACTCCTGCGACAACACCAACTACTCCTGCAGATACAAAAGTAACATACAATAATTCCCAATACGGATTCTCTTTGGAATTACCAGCTACATGGAAAGACTACAAGGTAACCGAGAGAGTAGGCACTGGAAATAATCTTGTAACATTTGATTTTCAATTGAAGAATGAAAGTCTTTTTGCAGTTTCAGTTTATACAAAAACAGAATTTGCAAAAATCACTGAGGACAGCGACCCAATTGTTTTCAACACAAAAATCGCTGAGAGCTCATTATACGTGTTTACAGCTGTTGGAAGCCAAGATAACTCTGCTTCATTATCAGCTAGAAGACAGGAAGTTAAGGGAATTTTGGGAACATTCAAAGCGTACTAAGATTTGTTGATATAAATATAAAAGGGCTCTGCTATGAAAATAACAGAGCTTTTTTTAGTTCTTTTTCATTGTCCAAAAAATCACATTTGACTTACGGCAAAATGTGTTATAATTGACAACCTAACTTAACAAATATGATGGAATCATTCACAAGAAGGGAAGCTATTATTGCTAGCGCGGTGGCCACTATGGGAGTTGCAGCAGGAGCAATTGGTTGTTCGCAAGACAGGCCTAATTATTCGCCTATTCCTGCCCGGCATGGAGAATTGCAACCACAACCTCCTCGTTATGAATCTCCAATTTTTGAAACTCCACAACATCAAACTATAAACCCAGATGATTTAGTTCGAAAAGGACCATTGACCAGATCTCTAAACGAAATAGTGCGAAGTCCAGATGTTGCTTATCACTATGCAGATGGTGTTGAGCCAGCACGTCGTGTCGAAAGTGACCGTAAAGGTACACAAGCAAAAGTTCGAGGCGTTGTTGGGAAACCAGCAGTGCATGCGGAACCAGCAAGTCATGCGAAACCAGTGGCAAAGCGACAAGTTGCGCCAGCGGTAAAAGCGCCAGTGATTGGAAGGATCAAACATCCTGCCTCAACCGTAAAAACACACGCTGAAACCGAAAGTCCTGAGAGCGTACTTGCTCTTTGCGAAAGAGTTGAAGGTGAAGCGAATAAAGAAATGAAAGTGATGCAAAATGAAGTAGGAGGAGAAGGGGCTCCTGCTCCTGAAGACACGGTAACAAATGAAGGGCTTGACGTGATGGCTCGTATCAATGCATGTCTTGGAAGAGTAGATTCTCAAACATCCGCTCTCGAGAAATTATGGCTGATGAGACACAAGAAACACACTCGCGCTATGGAGCTTCAAGAAGAAGCAAAAGGCCCAAAAGATAGTGCATACGACCGTGCTAATAACGTAAAACTAAGAAGAGATAGACAAGAACTTCAGTGGCAAAGGAAAAGAATTCAGGGAGTGAAATAAGTTTTTTCTTCACCCTTGACATGAATGCATGGTGCATGGATAATTCGTGAAATATTCTAAATATTAAATATATGGCACAAGAAACTGGGGATGGAACGGATTTGGGAGAAGAAGGCGTAACAGAAATTGCTGGTACGATAGATGTTGTGCAAGCGCAACCGGAACCTTTGACTCCTGATCAACAACGAAAAGCATATGAGCCGCTCGCAAGGGCAGCTTTTGCAAGAACTGCTGCGGATATTCAACGAAATTTACAAACCTTAAGAGAAGTAGGGAGATTACCATTAACCGAAAGAGCTCATGCGTTTAGATATCTAAATGGACGTTTGAGATTTCTTTTACAAAAACTTTACGAACAATCAAAACCCGGAATGCATGGGAAACCAGGATGTCTGGTTATTTCGAGTGATCCATTTCATGCTTTGTCACAAAGAGCTGAACAAGTAGCAGGTCCATTATTACGAGACATTAGCGCAGAGATAGCTGGAGCTTCTATGCACACCATTTCTATGGGCCACTCTTCCATGGGAACTATTCCTGGATCACAAGCTTTTGCCTTAAGAGCTTTGAACCAACTTGACACTGAAACAGGAAGAAGCAGAAAATCCTTAATAGATCCTGCTCATCCAGAAGTAGAACTTGCTTCAATGGTGGACCTTTCCAAGATCGAGGCCGCGGTTCAAGCACATGAAGCTTCTATGAATATGATCGCAAAATTGGCTATACCATCGTAGATTACGCCGCAATTTTCAAAAGCTCGGCGATAGTATTTCCGATATCGTCATTGTGTAAAAAGTTAGCATGAGTGACGGCTTTTTTTCGTCTGAGGATTGCATTCATCAAAGCCCCTTCGAGGATTGTGCTTTGCCAAGGAACAATGCCATCATGGGTGGAACCGATGGAAATGACTTTTTGCCTTATGTCCTCATCCACTTGTGATAATCTTCGCACAATATCACTCCCAGGCGAAAGATCTTTCAAGGCCTGATCATCTCTTTTAAATATTCCCAATTGTGCCGCACGCTGTGTGCCCTGAAAAGGTGATCCCAAAGTAATAATACGTCTAACTTTTTTGCGATACTTTCCCCTAAGTTCTTGACACCCAAGCAAAATATTTGGACCACCCATGCTGTGACCAATAACATCAACTTCTTGAGCAGGACTTTCTTCTATTCTTCGCTGAAAAAGATCTGCCGATTCCTGAGCAGTAAAAGGTTTTCTCAATCTCAAATCCTCGTAATCACGGAGCGGATGACTATGAATATCTCGTCGCTCAAGACTGCCTCTCAAATCCCGGAATGAACAGTTTCTAGAGGCATAGCCTGGAACAATCAAAGTTTCTGTACCATTTGTAGTTCTGGTTTCATTGGGAGTTTGTCCGCCCCAAGTCCTCAAATCAAGACCCATCAAGGCGAGAGCATAACGAATATTTCCGTAGACTGTTTCCGGAGTGGTATAAGCATCCCAAATTTCTCCTATCGACATATCAAAAGACTCTTCTCCTTGTTCGACAAAACTGACCCCATCTTCTCCAAAAGTACTGGTCATTATATTTCTTATCCCTTCAGACATAGAAATTCTTAAAAGGTGTTTGATTTAAACATTAGTCTTTTACTGAAAATTGTCTAGGGGGAAATTTGAGAGGAATTGGAATCGTGATAAGATGTTTTTGGATTAATACTTTCCTTATGTGGCATGTTTATATTTTAGAATGCGCTGACAAAAGCCTTTACACAGGAATCACTAATGATTTGGAAAGGCGGATTTTCGAACACAATAATTCTCCAAAGGGCGCCAAATATACAAAAGGGCGAGGGCCGGTAAAACTCGTTTATTCTAAAAGAAAAATGAACAAAAGCACCGCTTCCAAAGAAGAATATCAAATAAAAAACTTAACAAAAAAAGAGAAGTTGGAATTGATTGGTTCGGGCACTTCTATCTAGTGCGACGACCTCTGCCATAAAATGCTCTACCTTTAGATCTGAAAGAGCCTGATCTTCCACCAGGTCCTCTTTTTTGTTGCTTTGGAAGAGGCATGATTTTCATTGGGAATGGATGCTCGTCAACAACAGGAATCGGCCCTTTGAGGAGCTTATTTATATCTCTGATGAATTCACTTTCTTCAGCGTCAGAAAATGACAACGCAATTCCAGATAATCCAGCTCTTCCTGTTCTACCAATACGATGAACATAAGTTTCCGGAATATTTGGAATTTCAAAATTGATTACATGAGAGAGTTCGTCGATATCGATTCCTCTAGACGCCAAATCAGTCGCGACCAAGACTCTAGTTTTCTTCGCCTTGAAACTGGCAAGAGCGCTTTGACGAGCGTTTTGAGACTTGTTGCCATGAATGGCTTCAGCCTTTATTCCGGCTTCTTGAATGAGTCTGGTTACTTTGTCCGCACCATGTTTTGTGCGAGTAAAAACCAAAGCGGATTCAACTTTATGTTTGTCCAATAAATGAATAAGTAATGCTCCTTTGTTTGCTTTATCAACATAATACAACTCTTGTCTTACTGTTTCTGCTGCAGAAGTATCAGGAGTGACAGAAACTTTGATCGGATTTTTGAGAATGGTATGTGTCAGTTTCACAATCGCATCCGGCATTGTGGCAGAGAAAAATAATGTCTGTCTATTTGCTGGAACCTTGGCGATTATTTTCTTCACATCAAGAAT
>CAINDQ010000004.1 GCA_903847465.1 uncultured Candidatus Peregrinibacteria bacterium | reverse complement strand
TTTCCTGAAGTGCCGCCACTCTATCATATAAAACATAATTTTTCAATAGTTTTGACAAGTTAATTTAATTTTAGACGTTTTTAACCATTTTTACCTAATTTCATACACAAAACATACACTTATCGTATAGTTCATTCAATTCTATTAAAGTTTATTAAACTTTAGACAATTCTATTAAACATTTTTTAACAAAAACACATTCCTATAAGGGCTAGGGATGTTGGCCATATTGTTTACAAAAGAGACAAGTTTTGGCTAACTCTGGCTATTTCAAAAGTTTTTTGAGCCATTTACCTGTGTACGATCTCTCTATTTTGATAACTTGCTCAGGAGTTCCCGTGGCAACGATCTCTCCACCCTTATCCCCGCCTTCAGGACCTAGGTCTACGATATGGTCCACAGACTTGATAACATCGAGATTATGCTCTATTACAAGCACCGTATTGCCTTTATCCACTAGTTTTTGGAGCACGTTTAAGAGCTTTTTAACGTCATCGAAGTGTAAACCGGTAGTTGGTTCATCTAGGACGTACAAAGTCTTTCCTGTGGCACGTTTTGAAAGCTCGGTCGCAAGCTTGATTCTTTGCGCCTCACCTCCGGAGAGTGTTGTGGCTGATTGGCCCAAATGAATGTAGCCAATTCCCACTTCCGCCAAAGTATGGAGTTTGTCTTTGATATTTGGAATAGCTTTGAAAAAGTCCAAAGCTTCATCAACAGTCATTTCTAAAACTTCGTAAACATTCTTACTTCTATATCTTATTTCCAAAGCTTCTTCGTTATAACGTTTGCCCTTACAAATTTCGCAAGGCACATATATATCAGGCAAGAAGTGCATTTCTATTCTTTTAATTCCATCTCCCCTACAAGCTTCGCAACGCCCACCTTTCACATTGAAACTAAATCTTCCAGCTTTATAGCCACGAAGTTTAGCATCAGGTGTCTGCGCAAAAAGCTCACGGATATCAGTAAACACGCCTGTATATGTAGCAGGATTACTGCGAGGAGTTCTACCAATTGGAGATTGATCGATATTAATTATCTTATCCAAATGTTCGAGACCTTTGAGTTCTCTATGTTTTCCTGGATCGGTTTTTGACCTATAAAGCTCATGAGAAAGCCTTTTTACAAGGATGTCATTGATCAGCGTTGATTTTCCGGAACCGGAAACGCCGGTGATTCCGATAAACATTCCAAGAGGTAACTTTACATCAAGATTTTTTAAATTGTGTTCTTCCGCACCAATGATTTCCAAAAATTTACCATTTCCTTTGCGACGAATTTTTGGCACTGGTACGCTCGCTTTTCCAGAAAGATATTTTCCAGTAATGGAATTTGGATTTTTGATAATTTCGGCAGGAGTGCCTGCTGCAATGATATTTCCGCCATCTTTGCCTGCACCAGGACCTATATCGAGAATGTAGTCCGCCGCAAGCATCGTATCTATATCATGTTCCACAACGATTACGGTATTGCCAATATCTCGTAAAGAAATAAGTGTATGAATCAATTTTTCATTATCATTTTGATGCAAACCGATACTTGGTTCATCCAGCACGTAAATAACGCCTGAAAGACGAGATCCGATCTGAGTGGCCAATCTAATTCTCTGCGCTTCACCTCCGGAAAGAGTATTGGCAGTGCGATTTAGCGTTAGATAAGACAAGCCTACGTTCTCAAGAAATTGAAGTCTATTTCTGACTTCATGCAAAATCAATTTTGCGATTTCTGTTTTTTCGGCATTCAATTTCAAATTCTGGAAATAATTTAAAGCTTTGCTAACAGAAAGAGACGTAACATCAATGATAGAAAGATCATTAATTTTTACTGCCAAAATTTCAGGTTTTAATCTTTGCCCATGACAAGAAGGACACTCCAAAATGCGCATGTAGCCTTCGATTTTCTTTCTTACGTAATCTGAATCCGTCTCCAAATAACGACGTTGCAAATTATTGATAACACCTTCAAATTTTGTAGCATATCCATGAGAGAATACGGAATCATCTTCATCATCAGTCTGCACACTACCATTCCATTGAATGGTATATTCTCTTTCTTTATCGCCGTAAAAAACAATATCCATTACTTCTTGAGAAAGTTTTTTTACGGAAACATTCATCGAAAATTTATGAGCTTTGGAAACACTTTCCAAAATTCTATTGTACCAAGTGAGATGCGAAGTTGTTGTAGACCAAGGCATAATCGCGCCCTCAGCAAGAGTGAGATTTTTGTTTGGAATAACTAAATCCGGATCGATTTCGAGCTTTGTTCCGAGACCATGACATTCCGGACAAGCACCATGCGGACTATTGAAAGAAAAACTGCGTGGAGAAATTTCCGGAACATTAATATGACAAGTATTGCAGGCAAAATGTTCGGAATATGTTTTGGATTTTCCAGTGTCATTGTTAACTATAATCATCAATCCTTCACCAAATTTCAAAGATGTTTCAATGGAATCTGACAGACGTGATCTATTTGGATTTGGTAAATCGATTTCCTGACCGGAAGAAAGTTTTTGCACTTTTTTCTCGAGATCTTTTATCACCAAACGATCAACTACAACTTCAATGCTATGCTTTTTATTCTCATCTAGAACAGGAACATCGGTGATTGGATAAACTTCTCCATCGACTCTAACTCTGACAAAACCTTCTTTGCGCACCTTTTCAAATATCTTGGCGTGCTGACCTTTGTGATCACGAATCATCGGAGAAAGGACGAGAATTTTTGTATTCTCAGGCATTTTCGTAATTTCTTCGAGGATTTGTTGAGAGGTTTGTCTTTCGATTGGCTTGCCACATTTTGGACAATGAGGAGTGCCGACTTTTGCAAAAAGAAGTCTCAAGAAATCATAAACTTCAGTGACCGTTCCAACTGTGGAACGTGGATTTCGGGGAGCTGTTTTTTGATCAATGGAGATTGCTGGAGAAAGACCTTCTATGGAATCCACATCCGGTTTTTCCATTAATTGAAGGAAGTTTCTAGCGTAGGTGGAAAGACTTTCGACGTAACGACGTTGACCTTCGGCATAGATGGTGTCAAAGGCGAGGGAAGACTTTCCCGAGCCTGAAAGCCCTGTAATTACAGTAAATTTATCGCGAGGAATTTCGCAATTTATATTCTTTAGATTATGGATACGGGCACCCTTAATGATAATTTTATCGTTGGACATAGTCTTTTTATTTGGCGGTCACGTGAGATGGCACGGCTAAAAATCTGACTCTCCAGATTAATGCGTGGCGAAAGTTTAGCATGCAAATTTCATATTGGCAATAGACTAAAGACGATTTTCCTAAAGACTTTACACTTTTTGCTCATACTCTTGACAGATTTCGCTTTTGATGCTAAAGTCTAAGACTTGAAAATTTGTGGTCTCATTTGAAGCCTAAATTTTCAGTTCCTTGACAGAAAGAGTAGGGAGTCATCTGTAGCTCAAAATAATGTGATGCCAGGTTTTCCTGTGCTAGCATTTGAGATATGGATCCTCTCTCTACTTGAATGGAGATCAATTTACCAAGCGAATTTTTTATTTATTTTAGGATAACCACTAAGTACCGGCGGACTTTATATGGATTACAAAAATTGTAGTTCATTAAAGTCTGCCGGTGCCCGCGTGGGGTATCGGATTCCCAGACTACCGAGGGGTCACGCAAAACCCTCGGGCCCACGGTTCCCTGCCCCATCGATGGAGGCTCCGACCATGCGAAAGTTCCCGACGATCCTGACTTCCCTGGCGGTTCTGTTCGTGTGCGCCAACTCCAGCCCTGCGTTCGCGCAGGCGTCCGCCCCCGAGAAGCTCGCGAACGGCCAGAAGTGCGAGTACAACGAGAACTGCACGAGCGGCCTGTGCGACGACGTCACGTCGAAGTGCGTCGTCAACGAGCCCGAACCCGCGCCCGAAACCGAGCCCGTCGCCGAGAAACTGGCTGACGGCGAGGACTGCAAGGCGCACGACGAGTGCAAGAACGGCCTGTGCGATGCCCTCAAGGGCAAGTGCGCCACCGCCACCACCGTCCCCGTGAAGCTGGCCCCCAAGTCCGCTTCCAAGAAGACCGCCGCCGTCCTGGTGTGCGAGTCGGACTGTGCGGACGACGAGGTCTGCTACAAGGGCGAGTGCATCGCCGACCCGTGCCTCGACCTGCCCTTCTCGGACGGGGACACCTACGGCTGCAAGGTTGCGGCCGCGGTCGACCTGCGCATGCCGCGAACCGTCAAGGGCGTCCGCGCCGTCCTGCTCGCGAAGTCGGAAAAATCGTTGGCGTACTACCAGAAGGCGTTGGAGATCATGACCCGCTACTACATGTGGGAGATCTTCGACTACCAGGTCAGCAGCCCGGACGACTTCAAGAAGGAAGGCTCGGACAACTACTGGGACAACACGATGATCCGGGACCACCTGCAGGCCAACTCGACGAACCTCGAGATCATGGCCAACGCACGCCTCGGCCTGCCCCACGGACCGTCGACGATCCCTGTCCCGTTCAGCGGCAAGGTCAAGATCCAGTTCAACCGCGACTAGGCACCGCGGCGTTCCTGTCCTGAACCGAGCCTAGCTCTGTTCCCCCACCGGCCCCCCCAGCCGGCGCTCCACCTTATCCTCCAATAACCCCCTTCGCTCGACCGATCTCCAATTCAAATCGTCGAGAGGAATGCCCCCCTGAACAATGACGCAAGTTGTTGGGATGGGGGGTTTTTCTATATATGCAAAAACAGAGAATGGTATATCCAAAAATGGCCTTTTCTCCTCAAAGCGAGATTTTCACAAACAAGAATGTCTAGAATTTCTACCCTTTCATTTTCATCACCATTCTTGGAGTAAAATACACTCCTGATTTTGGATGAGGATGGTTGCGGAAACCGACATGTAGTTTGCCGAAGTGCTTGTGAGTTTCTTTCAAGGCAAATAAGTAATCCAGAGTGATGTAGCCGGCAATCAGGAATGGAACGACCAAAAAAGTCAGATTCATTTCCAAGAAAATATTGAAAATCGCATGTAAGCCAATAGCGATGATCGCGCCTTCAAGCATTTTTTCTTGATGGAACATTTTGTCCTGACGAGCGTTGAAAATTCTATGCAAAAGTTTTGTCCAATGATATCTATGCTCACGGATTTCGTCCTGCAAAACTTCTTTTGCGAAATGAGCCACGCCATAATAATAACCAAAAATTCCAGAGAACATAATGTGCGCAAAAGTAGAGAAGGAAGACCTAAACAAGAATGGCAGAAATAAATGAGTCGGGCCTTCGATCACCCAGATATTGTAGAAATAAAGGATATTTTCGGTGAAAGAAAAACCGAGAGCGGCGATAATAAAAAACTCGATCGCGTCATCAATGTCTTTAAATTCCTCATCATCTACAACTTTCACAGCAAACAATTTCATCAATTCTTCCATCACGCCAACAAGCATAAAAGTAATCACCACACTCAAAGGAATCACCAAGAAAGTGGATAAACCAATAAGGTCAGCCTTGTAGTTATCCGCAAAGCGGAAAGCATTTAGCCAAGGAAGATATTGCCATGAAAACTTGTAGAGCAAAATCGGAAAAACGGCTAAGGCTCCAACTATAAAAGTAATAACTGTAAGTCTTTTATCTTCTGGATTTTTCTTGTAATAGACATAGCCCCAAATAAGCGCGGGGAAACATTCCAGCAAAATTGAGCCTAATATCTGCAAAAATTGGTTCATTTAACTTTTGTTTTCACTGTGTGTAAATGTTTTTTTTCTTTTCTAATAGCTTATTATAGCATATTTAGGCTTTTTCAACAAGCTCCAAGGTAACGCTATTTTCAGCTAAGTTCTCGATATTCTCGGTGTCAGTCGTCGCAATGATAGTCTGACAATTCTTGATAGACTTGAGCAAAAGCTCCTGCCTGCTCTTGTCCAACTCCGAGAAAACATCATCCAGAAGAAGAATAGGATGATAGCCTGTTTTTTGTTTTATGAAGTCTATTTCGGCGAGCTTGATGGCGAGAAGGAGAGTTCTAAATTCGCCTCGGGAAGCCGCGGTATACATTTCTTTTTTGTTGATGAAGAAGATCAAGTCGTCACGATGAGGACCAACTGTTGTTTTTGCCTGCAGGATGTCTTTTTCTTGAGCTTGTCGTAGCGCGTCGGCGTAAGATTCTGTAATGAAAGACATTTTATTTAATGGGAAAGCCGTCTTTTGATCGACAGTTTTTGATTTGTATTCGAGAGTGATTTTTTCATCTTGGCCAGAAATGGATTGATAAATTTTCTCCAATTTTTTGCCCAAAAATTCAGTGAGGCCGAGGCGTTTTTCCGTGATCAGACTGCCAAATTTCACCAACTCCTCATCCCAAGCGTCGAGATCTTTTTTTAGAGTCACTACATCTTTTTTATTGAAAAACGCTTTACGAATTTCATTCAACAAAGTGTTTCTTTGTTTCAAAGTTTTGTTGTATTGGATCAAAGCTTTCAGGTACGAACGATCCGTTTGCGAAAGCAAAATATCCATATACTTACGGCGAAGAGATGGGCTTAGGTAAAGGATATTTAGGTCTTCTGGCTGAAACAAAACCGTCAAGAAATTTCCAACATATTCGCTATTTTTTAGAGATACTCCATTCTTTTTAAAACTCTTTTTGCGCGAAGGATAATTGGTATAACCCACTTCCACTTTTTGATTTTCTTCGTCACAAAAAACATCGCCCATTATTCTAAAATAATCCATCCCCCACAAAATCAAATCGTCATGCAAAACAGAACGAAAGGATTTGCCCAGAGAAAGCACATAAATCGCCTCTAGCAGATTTGTCTTACCTTTGCCATTCGGACCTTTGATAATCGTAAAGTTGTTTTCACGGTCAAATTCGTAAGTGTAATTCTTGTAATTTCGGAAATTTTCCAGTTGTAGTTTTAGTAGTTTCACGGGTATATTTTAGGCGAAATTTTTATAATAATCTAATACAATTCACATATGCCAAAAGATACAAGCGCAGCCCCAGACATCGAAAAAATGCGCCATTCCTGCTCGCACGTGCTTGCACAAGCCGTTTTACAGATGTTCCCAGAGGCAAAATTGGCCATCGGACCAGCGATTGAAAATGGTTTTTATTATGATTTTGAATTGCCAAGAACGCTTATTCCTGAGGATCTTCCGCT
>CAINDQ010000003.1 GCA_903847465.1 uncultured Candidatus Peregrinibacteria bacterium | reverse complement strand
GGATATATGGCTTTGGCAGCTGAAAAAGGCTTACTTGGTGGATACATGGAAGGTGGACTCAGATACGTAAAAGGCACAAAGAGTGTTTCAAGAGTTGAAGCTGGTTCAATGCTGGTGAATATGTTGGCATTGTAGAGGTTTGAAAAATTCAGATCAATGAAGACCCCTGGAGGAAATCTGGGGGTTTTCTTTTAGGTGGTTTTGTGCGATTCTATAGGGCGTAATAATTCTAATTTTCTTATGGAAAAGTGGCCAAGAATTTCAGTGGTGATTCTAAATTATAATGGATTGAATGACACGTTGCACTGTTTGGAATCTTTGGATAAATGCACTTATCCGAATTTGGATATTATTTTGTTGGATAATGGTTCGCCAAATACTGATGAGCCAAAAGTTCTCGAAAAAATTAAGCAGAAAAATTATAGATTTATTGCAACAGGAAAGAATCTGGGATTCGCGGGTGGGTGTAATTTTGGGATGGAAATTGCTCTAAAAGAAGGCAAAAGCGAATATATATATTTATTGAATAATGATACAGAAGTTGAGCCGGATGTTTTTGAGAAGGTGATTGAAGTTGCGGAGAAGAATCCGGAGATTGGGATCGTGGCGTCGAAATCTTTTTATTATGGCGAGAGGACGCTTATCGAGAGTGCGGGGCTGACTTTGTTGAATTCGGGCGAAGTTGTGGCGAGGGGGCGTGGAGTTCGTGGGGAGAAATTGAATAAGGATGAGGAATTGCTTGGCGTGTGCGGGGCGGCGATGTTACTTCGATGTAGCATGCTTCGGGAGATCGGGCTTTTTGATGATGAATTTTTTCTTTATTCAGAGGATTCAGATTTGTCTTTGCGCGCGATTGCGACTGGGTGGAAATGTTGGTATGCGCACAAGTCTGTGATTTATCACAAAGTAAGTGTGGCGACGAAGAAGGTGCGCAACTACAAATTCAACGTAAAGGCCCGTTTTAATCAATTTAAGGCGTATTTTTGCAATATGCCGTGGATTATTATGATTCTGAATTTTATTCCGTTTGTGGTGTGGAGTTTGATTATGATTATTGGAAGTTTGGTTTTCTTGAAATGGAAAATTGCTTTGAGTTTTTTCCATGCGATAGGGCAGTTTTTTGGAAATTTTGGAAAGGTGTGGAGGAAGAGGAGGGGAGTTATGGCTTTGAAAAAGGCGTCTGGTAAGAAAGTATCGGTTTGGCATATTTTAAAGTTGCAGAGAAGTTTTGTGCCAGTGTATTTGGGGCATTTCAAAGAAATTATCCTGAGAGGGAGGAAAAGCGTGTGGGAATAAAGGAGAATATATTCGCTTTTTGTGGCTAATTGGGTATAATTCAGGGGCTTTATTTATAGTATTCCTATGGTTGTTTTTAGACTATTTTTTGGGTTTCTGGGGGATCTATACAAAAACAAATTTGTGATTGGGCAGTTGGCCAAGCGTGATTATCAAAATCGCTATCTTGGTTCTTTTTTGGGTTTTATTTGGACGATTATTCAGCCAGTTGTGATGATTTTTGTTTTGTATTTCGTGTTTGTGTTTGGGTTTAAGTCGGGAGCAATCAGGGACGGGGTGCCTTTTATTGCTTATTTGACCACAGGAATGATAGCTTGGAATTTGTTTAGCGATGGACTCATTGGTTCTACTGGTGTTTTTCAGGAATATTCATATTTGGTAAAAAAATTGAATTTTAGAATTGCGGTATTGCCTGTGGTGAAAATTTTGGCTGCGTTGATTACGCATCTGATTTTTATAGGGATTGCGGTAGTGATTTTATTGGTAAGTGGGGTTGAATTTTCATGGTGGTGGTTTCAGTCTTTTTATTATCTTTTTGCGATGGTGATTTTCTTGTTGGGAATGAGTTGGATTACTTCTTCTTTGCAGGTTTTTGTGAAGGATATTTCTCAGGTGGTGAACGTGCTTTTACAGTTTGGATTTTGGCTGACTCCAGTTGTTTGGAATTTTGATTTGTTACCGGCGAATTGGCAGTTTATTTTTAAGTTTAATCCGATGTTTTACATTGTTGAGGGCTACAGGAAGAGCTTTATTTACCATGAAGGATTTTGGACTTATTGGCAGTCAGGAGTTTATTTTTGGGTGATAACTCTTGTAGTTCTTATCTTGGGAGTATTTTTATTTAGAAAATTAAGACCGCATTTTGCGGATGTTTTATAAAATATTTATGAGTGATGTAGTAATAAAAGTTGAGGGAATTTCAAAAATTTACAAGCTTTATAATAAACCTGTGGATAGGGTAAAAGAAGCTTTGAATCCTTTTGGGAAAAAATATCATCATGATTTTTATGCGCTGAAAGATGTCTTTTTTGAGGTGAAAAAAGGTGAGACGATTGGAATTATTGGGAAAAATGGTTCAGGGAAATCGACTTTGTTGAAAATTTTGACAGGTGTTTTGACGCCAAGTACTGGTAATGTTTCAGTGTATGGGAAAGTTTCATCTTTGCTGGAATTGGGAGTTGGATTTAATCCTGAACTTACTGGCCTGGAAAATGTTTATTTCAATGGAGCGGTGTTGGGATTTAGCAAAGAAGAGATTGATTCTAAGTTAAATGCGATTTTGGAATTTGCTGATATTGGAGAGTTTATTGGGCAGTCCGTGAAGATGTATTCATCTGGAATGCAAGTGAGATTAGCTTTTGCTGTAGCCATAAGTGTGGATCCGGATATTTTAATTGTGGACGAAGCGTTGGCGGTTGGTGACATTAGGTTTCAGCAGAAATGTTTTAGAAAATTGAGAGAATTTAAGGAGGCTGGGAAAACCATTATTTTTGTTTCTCATGATCCTGGTGCTGTGAACAATTATTGTGACAGGGCGGTGTGGTTGAAAGATGGAAGCGTTTATAAAATTGGAAAACCGGAAGCTGTTACAAAGGAATACGTTTCTTATATGTATTACGGGGAAGAGAGTGAAGTGGTAAAAGAAAAGGAAGTGGCTGAAAAGAAAGTCGGATTAAGTGATCAAAAGATCTCTAAGGAATTAGACTTGGATTCTGTGGACGGTTGTCAGTCATTTGGAGAGGGTGGGGCGAGAATAAAGAGAGTTGGTCTTTATTCTGAGCAAACTGGGGAGAAAATAAGAGCTTTTAAGGGTGGAGAAAAGGTTAATTTTTATGTGGAGATGGAAATTTTGCAAGAAATAGAAAATCCGATTGTCGGATTTATTGTGAAAGATAAGTATGGGAATCAATTGTTTGGTTTCAATAGTTATTCGGTAGATGCCGAATTAGGGATCTTTAAAAAAGGAGATTCTTTGATTGGTTTGTTCAATTTTGAGTTTCCGTTACTGCTAAATGGGAATTATGTTTTCTCTGTGGCGGTGGCTGAGGGGACACAGAGTGCTCATATTCAGCATCATTGGGTGCATGATGCCTACTTGGTAACGATTAATAATGTTTCGAAACTGTCTGATTTGGGTCATTGGTTTTTGCTAACAGGTCCTTCTTTTAATATTATTTAGTGATTTATGAAGTGGATTTATTATAAGCCAAAATTTGAGTACGAAGCGGTATATAATGATTTTAATGAGGCTTGGGCTGGCCACAAATTTTTTGCTTATGATTTTGTTAGAAATTTTAAACCGAAAAGGATTGTGGAGTTGGGAACGCACAAAGGAACTTCTTTTTTTTCTTTTTGTCAGGCGGTTCAGGATGCGGGATTGGAGACTGAACTTAAAGCTGTCGATACTTGGAAGGGCGATGAACATGCTGGATTTTATGGAGAGGAAATCTTTGAGGGAGTTAGTCTTCTAAAGAATAAATATTATGGCGACTTAAATTTGAATCTTGTAAGAAAATTTTTTGATGAAGCTTTGGCTGATTTTAAAGATGGATCAATAGATTTATTGCATATTGATGGTTTGCATACTTATGCCGCTGTGAAGCATGATTTTGAGACGTGGTTGCCTAAAATGAATAAAGATGGAGTTGTTTTTTTCCATGATATTTCTGAGAAAAAGGATGATTTTGGTGTTTATAAATTATGGGAGGAGTTAAAGAAAAAATACTCTACGCTGGAGTTTCATCATTCACATGGCTTAGGAGTATGTTTTTTGAATTCTAAAAACATTGATGATTTGCCAACCTTTGAAGAAATTTGGAGGAATTATTACGAGGTTTTTAATGAAAATGTTGTTTTGTTGAATGAGAAGAAAATAGTTGAATTAAGGCTAAATGATGAGCAGTATATTGCCAAAAAGAGAGGTGAAGAAGTAGCTGAGCTAAGTGAAGTGGTAAAGAAAAAGGATGAAGAAGTAGTTGAGCTAAGTGAAGTGGTAAAGAAAAAGAATGAAGAAGTGGCTGGCCTAAGTGAAGTGGTAAAGAAAAAGGATGAAGAAGTGGCTGAGCTAAGTGAAGTGGTAAAGAAAAAGGATGAAGAAGTAGCTGGATTAAGTGAAGTGGTAAAGAAAAAGGATGAAGAAGTGGCTGGATTAAGTGAAGTGGTAAAGAAAAAGAATGAAGAAGTGGCTG
>CAINDQ010000002.1 GCA_903847465.1 uncultured Candidatus Peregrinibacteria bacterium | reverse complement strand
TATGCGGAGCGTTTGGAATTTCCAACTCAAGTTCTGGAAAAATCCATGGGAGAGGAAGCGGGAATGAAAAGCTGTACAATTACAATCAAGGGCCAGTTCGCTTATGGCTATCTGAAGGGAGAAAGTGGAGTGCACAGATTGGTCAGACTTTCGCCTTTTAATTCCGGAAGCACGAGAGAAACTTCTTTTGTTTTGGTGGAAGTGTTGCCTGAAATTGAGAAATCGGAGGAGGTCGTGATCGATTCTGACGATTTGAGAATTGATACATATCGTGCAGGCGGACATGGCGGACAAAGTGTAAACAAAACTGATTCGGCGGTGAGAATTACACATATTCCAACCGGACTTGTGGTGATATGTCAGAATGAAAGAAGTCAGTTGCAAAATAAAGAACAAGCGATGAAAGTTTTGCACTCACGACTTTTTGATTTAATGGAAAAACAACATGCCAAAGAAATAGGGGAGTTGCGGGCGGACAAAAGGGAAGTGTCGTGGGGAAATCAAATCAGGTCTTACGTCCTGCATCCATACAAAATGGTGAAAGATCACCGCACCGACTATGAGGAACATAATCCGGAGGCGGTTTTTAATGGAGAACTGGATGGATTTATTGAGGCGGAATTGAAGAAGGTAAAGTAAAACTTATTAAAATAATTATCTATGATTCTTCTTTATGTTATTTCTGTGTTGCTGGGCCTGGCAATTAGCATGTTTGGTAAACGTTACTTGGGTCAGTGGGTGATTGGAGGCATTCTCATTACTGTTTTTTTGTTTATCTTTGTAGGTTATGGCCTTGCAATGGCTGGTGCAACTCACAACGTTGCGCAAACCCTTTTCTTGATAATTGTTTATACTTGGGCTTGTTATGCTGTTGGTTTAATCCTCTCTTCTTTTATTCGCGAAAGATTTGTTTCTAAAAAATGGAAGATTGCGGCGGTGGTATTTTTAGTTGTGATGGCGCTGTACCCATTCTTAACAAATAATTTGTATATTGTTTCGATCAATTTCAAATCTCTGGAATATGATTCCACGAAAGAGGCGTATAGGCCTGGCCGATCTTATTCTGAAATTAATTGTTCTGCGAATGGTGTCAGCCCGATGGGTTTTGTGTTTGATTCAGCGGGAATATCTTTGAAGATGGCTGTCTATGATGAAAACAATAAGATGATATACGAATCTGAGCTCAAGGATGCAGTGCGGTCATGGACAGACCTACGTAATAGAGAACGCTTTGTTGATTTTGGGGTTATGTCGTGCAAAATTTTTGTGATGGAGCCATTTTCAGTTGAAGAATATATAAAGAATATTGCTCAAAAATATGAGAGCTATGACGAGTTGGTTAAACATAAATTATACTTCAAATATTTTTATGATTGGAGAGGGAAAATCTATGAAAGCGAAAAATATTATATCGAGCCGATTAATGCTGAATCCGTGGTTGCTTCTCAAAAAATGATAGCCAAAGATTGGCAAAGAGAACAGTTTTTTGAGCATTTTAATTTCTGGATGCCAAAAGATTTCGAGGTGGTATTAATGGGTCGTTTTGAGGTTCACAGTAAAAAATCGGGGCAAGAACTTTACATGATTTTTGAGGGGAAAAGGTTTGCCAAAACTAAAGAAGATGCGTTAAAGGAGTTTACTCCAATCCCGGGAGAATTCGTAGAGAGGGTCCAAATTGGTCAAAGCAAAATTGAGGCGGATAAATATGTAAAATATTCAGAAGTTGGAACTAGGAACGTGGGAGAGGACCAAGTGGATTACCTCTTTAATTTTGGAGATTACTGGTATCACATTGCGTACTACACGGCCGGAAATGATATGAAAAAAGTTTTTGAAGAAGTGATTTCGACTATAGAGAAAAACTAATAAATATTATCTGTGTTTTTCGGGAACACCTTGTTGCCCGCGATCAGGGGCGCTTTGACGCTCGCGTTTTGCTTTTTCTCTTTCTCTTTCCAGTCTCCTTGCTTCTATATATTCTGGACGTAAAAATCTTTTAGGTTTTGTTGGAGGGGGAAGTTCTGGAGATAGAGTTTCTATTGGCAGAACGTCTATTGATGGGTTATTCGGTAAGTCCATACTCTCATGATCAGTTTCCGGATCTACTGGACGCATCTTTTGAGGAGCAGGAGGAGGAGCCCATGACATAGGAAGAGGCTCTAGTGTAAAAATTTCTTGAGGTGGTGGAGGTGTTGCAGAAGCTGGCGATGTTGCAGGGGCTTCGTCTGAATCTAGTGCTTCGGAGATTTTGAGCGCTACTGCGCTACCAGCCAAAAGGACGGCCGCAAATGCTGTATAAAGGGCAAATCTTGTTTGGGATGAAGCTCTATCGAAGGCATTAACCTTATTCCTTAAAAAACTAACAACTCCTGAGGACGGCAGCTCTCTCGATCCTTGGGCAGTCGCAGATTCTGAAACGATTCTTGCAGGAATTCTGTCCGGCTCTGAGAACCAGTTTATCTGTCGCCTTGTACCGTCGTCATCTTCGACTGTGACTATGTCGGGCATTGAATTTACAAATCCTCCTGTCGGATCAACCTCTTCATCTGGAATTAATTCTGATTCTATAGGGTCGTCACCTTGGCCGGTAACTCCCGCTAACTCTCCCGAAGTGGGCAAATGAGCTGAACCAGTTGTTCTTGAACCTAAACCAGCCCCTCTTGAAATAGACTTTGACCAATGTATTTTTATTTCTCCAGCTGATTCGCTCTGAACAATGATATTCCCTACCAAAATATGATCACCAAGTTTGCCCCTAAGCCTGCTCCTTATTTCCTCTACTATTGCAAAAACAGTGGATCCTATTTCCGAAATTGCTTCTGTTGAAATGTCTGTCTCTAGCGCTGACATCCCTGCGTCCGTCTCCGGGCTACGGGAGTCGGCAACTATCTGCAATCCAAACCTGTTAATAAGTCCGTCAACGGCGTCTTTGTGATTAAATTCTTTTTGTATAATTTCAACAGAAGCGTCTGGCATGTGACTCATCTGAGTCTCTGCTAGAGCTTTTGGGTCAGCCGTTCTGATATCTAAGTGGGCTGTTCCAGTGGCTTCTAAAACTTCCGTGTCCCATCTTGCCACTTCTTCTTTGGCAGCTCTTTTCGCCTGAAGATGTTCAAGTAATTTTTCCAAACCTCTTCTGTGTGGGGTTGGGGGAAGAGTTGGCGCTGATGGTGGCATGGCTGATTGGTCTGGCGTTGTTTGGCCTTGTTCTGGTTGGGCTGCTGGCTGGTCCGGCGTTGGTGGTGCTGGTTGCCCCGATTCTGGTTGGTCTATGGTTGGTTGCTCTGGTTGGGCCATTTTCTAGGTGATTGTTAGGTCTTTTCTAATATTCGCAGTTGTAGTAAGATTTAGGAGGTGAGAATAGACCTTTTAAGGTGTTTGCGTCAAGACTTTATGGCAAAATTATTGGAAATACAAACAGGCGAAAAAAATCCTATTCTAAGGAAGAAATCTGTGAAGATTAAGAAAATTGACAGTGCTTTGAAGAAATTTGCAAAAGATATGAAAATGACGATGATTGAGAAGGACGGATTGGGCTTGGCGGCGCCACAAGTGGCCTCGAATATCAGAATGATTATCGTAACTTTGAATTCGAAAAGTAATCATGAGAGAGTGACTATTATGATCAATCCGGTGATTTTGGAATATGGCGAGGAAATTGTGGTGGCGGAAGAAGGATGTCTGAGTTTGCCAGGGCAATGGATGGAAGTTGAAAGATTCAAAAATATCACGGCAGAATATATGAGTTTGGAAGGGGAGACGCATGTGCTAAAACTGGATAATCTGAATGCGCGGGTAATTCAGCATGAAATAGATCATCTGGATGGAATACTTTTTATCGATAGAGTAAACGAAAAAACCCGCAGAGTTTAAGCTACGGGTTTTTTGAAAAATCTTAATTAATTCGACTACTCTATGCTGATTGGGAGAGCTTTGAAGGCAAGGGTCTGATCGTTACGTTGAGTGGCTAGAGTTGCAAGATAATCCTCTACTTTTTTCATCACCGCTGCATTTTCAGCCTTGTCGTTTGCTGTGGTTGGATTTGCAATGTAATCAACGTTTTCTTCTTTCGTGAAACCACACTCTTCTAATAGGTCCACTGGTCTGAGGTCGGCTTTGCCCACGATGCCATAATAAGCCATTATGGTAACTACTTCATCGGCGAATGCTTTTCTAGAGACAGTTTCGTTGTCCTCTCCTATTTTGCTCATCCAGCCCGTTCCTTTGGCAAAAGGGTTCCAAGCCTTAGGGTTAACGATATTTAAGTCTCCTGTTCCATTAAGATCCAAATCCAATCCTTGCAGTTCAGCCAAGACACGGACTTTGTATCCGCCCGCTTGTCCGGCATCATACCGCTCTAGGCCTTTCCAAGTGGCATACTCTTGTAATTTGTTGAAAGTTGCTTGTGCCAATGCAAGTTCTGCAGGACCTTGCTTGGTTAATAGTACTTCCATAAGAGAGCCATCTACTGCATCTGGGGATAAATCTTTTAAGCATATTGCGCCTTGTGCTTGCATCAAAGCTTTGGCAGAAACAACGTCAATGGCGGACAAATTGTCAAAAGTAAGCGCTCCTGGGAACTTTGCCAATTCAGTGGCTACTTCAGGAGAAATTTGGGAGATGGCGAGCTTATCTGCCCCAAACCTTTTTCCTCCGTCCGCTAAAGTTACATATTTTGCTGCCTCTTCTTTGGTTAGAACCTCTTTGGAGTGAAGAATATATACTTCAACTTTTTCCCCTTCTGTTTGAAGGTTTTCGTAAATTACTTTACGAGTTGGTTCGTCATATTTTTTCACTTCTTCGATGTTTTGGAAACACCAAAGTGGTGTAGTCCAAGCGGTTTCACCATTGTCTAGAGTGATTTTTTTGCCTGCTTGACTGATGACTGCTAACACCTGCTTAACGTTAAGAGTGTCGTTGTCGAGACCTGCCTTGATGTTTTCAAAAGAGAACTCAAGTCCTTCGTTTTTTTCAAATAGCCCAAGCGCTGTGCCATATAGTTCCTTTGCTTTGGCAATTTCTATTTTGTCGGCAGCAGGGAGTTCTTTGTATTTTTCAAAAACAGAGTAAATGAAGTCAACAGATACCGTATTGTCTTTGTCTTTAAGGATCCCTATGGCTTTATCCGTATAGCCATTCTCAAGAGCTAAAACCATTAATTGTTCGAGAACTTCTTGTTTTGGCCATTTTTTTGGTTCTGCATCAAATTTTGCAAAGGCGGCATCAAGGGCAGCCTTTTTCTCTTCAGGAGATTTTGCATTTAGAGCATTGTAAATATCCTGCTCAATATTCTCTGCGACAAGTAGCGTTTCCTTTAGAGGATTGCCTTCTATTCCTAATCCAAGCGTTTCAAGAATACGCATTTTCTGCCAATCTGGAAGGTCAGCATTCTGAGATAATGTGTATAGATTTTCTTTGCCAACCTCTCCTACGTTTGCCAACAACTCATCCAATTGATATGCAGTTGGGAAACTTGTAGAATCAATGCCCATGGTCATAACGTTAACCATTGTGCGCTTTGGAGCTGACAAGAAATCTTCAAAGGCGATGTCTGTATTTTCAAATTTATCCCAAGATCCTGCCTTGTACCAAAGATCTGCCTTAAGAGTCTGAAGTGCTTTGGTGAGCTCTACTTGTGCTTCTGTAGGTTCTCCGTCTGCGTCTAATTTTTTGTAAGCATCTGTTTCCAGAAGGTCGATCGCGGCCAATCTGTCTGCGTCACTTGCTTTTGCGTCAACGGCAACAGCAACCAATTTTTCGGTAGCGGCTTCTTTTGAGAAGCCGTCGGCGAATTCTTGTGGGGTAGGTAATCCGCCTAAGTATGCTGTAATTGCATCACTCAATGTGAGCGTGCCATTGATATTCTGAGGATGAGTGCAAGTTTTTAAAACTGCGAGGGTTTTTTTGGCCCTATCTAGCGATTGTGGATCTGAGATACTTGCTCCCTCATAAACAATTGCGTTATCTGTGGCTGCCCATGCGTCTAGATATTTTGAGGCATTAGGGGCCTCTAGTACGCCCTTAGGAAGTTCTGACACAACGTCATGAAGAGGAGTTGCCAGCATGCCTTTTGCCCAAACATCAACGGAAGTAGGAATAACTTCTTCGTTGTAAATCAGTGCGTAGGCAGCAGCGTAATCATCGTCTGCATCAGTTACCTCTGTCTTTTCTAGATAACCGGTAACGATTTTTGTCGCTTTGGCTTCGTCTTTTGCTTTGATCTCATCGAAATTTGCGATAACAAATGAAACAGCTGCCTCAGAAAGTTTTGCAACATCTCCCTTGTATAACACTATTGCGGCGATGTTGGCATCTTTGTACGAATCGTCTGCATCAAATGCATCTGTAGTTAAATATGCGGTGGCTAACTTTTCGCTAGTTTGATTTTCTTCAACATCAAATAACATTTTTATGATATCTGCGCTTGGCTTTAAATCTAACAATGCTTCCATATTTGCCCCTGTCAGATCTTCTCTAACTGGGTCCTTACCTGTTAAGGCAACTAATTTATCGTATCGGTCTTTATTCATGTCAGAGAAATTTTGCATAACCTTTACAAGATTGATTTTCTTTTGAATTTCTTCAGGAAGAGCTTGAATCTGAAGAAGATCAGCGCTAACTATAACCTCGGCGATCAATGGATAATTTAGGACTGGGGCTTTCGCCAAAACCTCAAGAGCTTTTTCGTACGCACCTGCGATCAAAGCATCTTTCAAAGCTTTATCTGGATCGCCATCCTTGGATTCGATTTTGCTTAGGTCAATTCCATATTGAAGAGCTTTTTTCAAAGTTGGCTGAGACATGTCCTTGAATAGAGGAGTGACGTCGCCTTCTGATTTGTATAGAGTAACTTTTCCTGTTTGAATATCATAACTGAAGGTTAAGAAATTGTCGTCATCGATTGAATATATGCCTTCTATTGTTTTATCTGCTGGATCATAATCGACTTCAGGTTCTCCTTTTAAGAAATCAATGTGTTTGCCAATCTTTTCCTTCATATAGGGATCTGAAGGTTTTTCCTGTCCAGTGATGGCTTTGAATTCTGTTTCATCTAAAGGATGCGTGTAGTCTGAATCACCTACGATGGTATACATGCCTTTATCTACGGTGTATTTTATTCCGAAAGATTCAACTACTTCACCTGCTTTTGGAACGACTGGCTCCACTGAATCTGTCAGAACTGGGGCAACTCCCGGAACGGCTGTAACGCCTGGGCCTGGAGTTGGAACTACGCCTGGGCCTGGAGTTGGAACCACGCCTGGGCCTGGAACTGGTGCTACCTTTGCGCCTGATTGTAGATCTGTGGCATCATCCGCAACTGCATCTGGATTGTAAGTCATAACAAGAGAGTATCTGTATTTGTCTCCAGTTTTCCCGGTTTCAAGATAAATAGAAGATGGCTTGTCTGCTAAATTTACCAATGATTCTCCGGCCACATTTTCCATTCTCATATAAGCAAGAATTGTGTTGAATGGGCCTGTTGCAGATTTTAGAGAAGCTAGGTCTGAAGAATGAGCAGTAAGGAATTTTTCAAAACCTGCCTTGTCGGTAATTTCAGAAACTTCCTTGATGACAGCTTGGTTTGCTTTTACGTAAGGGTCAGCTTGAAGGCTTGTTTGAGCCAAAAGTCTGCCGGCGGCTACTGTGTAATGCTTGTAAACTGTTTCGTATTTGCTAGCTAGAAGGCTGAATTCTGCACTATCGGCGCCACCTTCTAATTGAATATTTATTTTCCCACTCAAGGCCTTGTCTTGCTGGATTTTTTCTATCAACAATTTTACTTTTGCTTGATCGACTTTGTTATTCCATTTTCCAAGAGCATAAGTTTGGAATACAGAATCAATAACGTTCAACATTTCTTTGTCATCCTTAAAGACGTCCTTCAAATATCCAATCATAATTTCTGTTTCAATCTGACGGCTTTCTGGAATAAATTCAGAAGGAGAAGCTTTGCCATCGCTGATATTTTTTAGCAATGCTTCGATTTTTGGAAGAGCTTTGGTAAAAGCTTTTTTGCCTTCAGGACCAGCTATAATTGGCGCGAATCCTTTTACGAGTATCTCTACAGCTTTAACGAATTTATTTGTCTGTTGATTAATGGCAATACCCTCTGGCTTTGTCCATAAATCTTCAATTTTGTCTGGAAATAGTTCTTGGTTGGAGAGAATAGCCATAGCGTCATCAATATCCTTTTCAGGAATCTCTCCGTCTTTTTTCTTTTCGAATTTTTCTTCTAAGGCTCCTAATGTTTCTAAAGATTTTGCTCCGAATTTTTCAAGATTTTTTGTAATCAAATCTATTACGGATTTCTTTAGTGGGCCCTCTTCTAATCCCAAAGCGTCTACGTACTCTTTTACTTTCGAATCAACAGCTGCTTTTAGATTTTCTTTCGTGTATATCGCGTCTACAGCCTTTCCTCTTTCTTTCAATTTAGCCATTTTTTGTTCGACTCTGTCGCCTTCAGCTCCTTTTTCCAACTCTCCTAATTTTGCTTCGAATTTTTTACCGAGATCTTGGATACCGGTAACGTCCTTTGCTTCCATTTTCTTGGTCATGTCAACGCCTGCGGCGGTGAACATACCGTCCCAAGTTTTATTTTCAGTGTCGAGTTCTGTCTGAACACCTTCGACGATGCCTCTGAATTTATCTGATTGGCCGTTGTCTTTTGCTTTCCACTTGTCGGCTTTTTCATTAAATTCTTTTCTTGCCCTCTCAACTAATTCCTTGGCTTTGCCAAGAGTTAGCTCTTTGGCTTCCTTCATTTCAGCTGTTGCTGAGTTGGGAGCTGCCACGGCCTTTTCGGCTTTGCCGCTTGAACCGGCCTCGGGAGTTGCGCCTTTAAATACGAGGCGATTTTCTTTTGTTGTCCAGATGTTTTTCATTTTTATTTTTGTTATTTA
>CAINDQ010000001.1 GCA_903847465.1 uncultured Candidatus Peregrinibacteria bacterium | reverse complement strand
TTAATAAATATTTGGAACCAATTGCGTCTTTCAGCTCCGGCAAAAATTATTTCAACGACGGTATCGTGACAATAAATTATTTACAAATTGATTAGCAATGGCCAAAAAGATTGAGGACATAAAAGCCGTCGTGATAAATAAAAAAATCGATTTGAGAAGCAAAGGTTCTTCCAAAAGAAGAGTTAAGGGAGAGAAACTGATTGCCGACAAAAACGTCTTCTACAAGGAGCAAAACTCCATTTCGGAAATGAAAGATTTGATTGGCGAAAAGCCTCGAAAATATCTTTACATCAAAGGCTCAAAAATTACTCCTCCAAAACATTTAGGAAGTTTGTTGAGAATATTTGCTGCGGGATTGGTTATAGTAATTGGCCTAAATTTAATCAGTGCTTATTACAAAGGAAAAACTCTTGAAAGAAATATTTCAGAGTCAGCTACCGAAGGATATTCTTTTTTGGTAGACGCAGGAAAGAATGCTACAAAAATCCAATTTAATGAGGCCACAACCTCTTTCGACAAGGCATTGAAAAGCTTTTCAGATGCGCAAGATGGCCTATGGTTCATCAAAACCGATAAATCTTTTTATTCTAAAAATACGGGGCTTGTAAACTCCATAGATTCTCTTCTTCAGGGCGGAAAATACTTTGCTTTGGCAGGAGAATATTTCACAGAAGCGCTCGAAGAGTTTAATAAATTGCCTCTCTACTTTGTTTCCAAAAATATTCCAGGAAAAGACACGGGATTTTCGATTACCGATACTTTGAAAATAGGACTGGAAAAAACCGATAATGCTATTGAAAAAGTAAAGCTTGCGGCAAGCACGATTGCGACTGTAGAAAGCGGAAATTTGCCTGCGGACATTAAAGCAAAAGTGGATTTTCTGAAACAAAACATCCAGAGTTTTTCTGAAACTTTGAATGAAACTTCTAAACATTTTCCAGCAATTTTGAAATTGATGGGGGATAAAACAATGCATCGTTATTTGATTCTATTACAAAACAATGATGAGATTAGACCTACTGGAGGTTTTATTGGCAGTTATATTCTAATGGATGTTTATGGCGGATATATCAGCAATATGGCCGTTCATGATGTTTATGATTTAGATGGATCGTATGGGGGAATTATCGAACCACCAGCGATCATGAGTGATTTTACAAAAAATTTACGACTTAGAGATGCCAATTATTCTCCTGATTTTCCAACCTCTGCTGCGAAAATAAAATGGATGATGGAAAAGGAAAATGGGCCAGGAGTAGATACGATCGTAGCGGTAAATCAGAGCTTGTTAAAGGACTTTTTGGAGATTACAGGTCCTGTACAGGTTGGTGGCTTTGGAAAATTGAATGCGGACAATTACAGTTTGCTTTTGAGTTATGTTATCGAAGGAAAAATTTGGGGAGCGGAAGATCCAAAACATATTCTGAAAATTTTTGTTCCAGCATTTAAAGACGCCATTCTGAAAGAAGAAAATATTGGGAAAATTACCAGTAAGTTTTATCTCGCGATTCAGCAGAAAGATATTTTGATGTGGTCAAAAGATAGTGAAATAGAAGCCCTTTTTGACGCTACGGGAACGAGCGGAAGAGTACATGCGAGTGCTGACGACGAGGATTATTTAAGTGTTATAAATTTCTCTCGTGGAGGAACAAAGTCTGATAAATTTATAGATGAAAGCATCACTCATAATACTTTCATCGAAAATTCTGGAAATATCACCGATGAAGTAACAATTACTCGAACTCATACCTTCACGGACAAAGTTTATCTCGAATGGAAGAGTACTTTGAGCAAATATGGAATTAAAGAAATGCCCGATTGGTTGATCGACATTTTGGGTCGTGGTCTAAACAAAAGCACAATGAGAGTGTATGTTCCCGCCGGTAGTACGCTTGTAAACGCTACAGGGGCCGTAGAAACGAAGTTTGACGAGGATCTAAAGAAAACCCTCTTCTATACCACTATGTCGCTAAAAGCGGGTGAAACGAAGTCCATTACAATTAAATATCGTCTGCCTTTTGTTTTAAATTTAAGTCCAGTTGGAACGTATAAACTTATCGTCGAAAAACAACCTGGGAGCAAAGGCAGTTTACTTACCAAAACAATCTCTTCAAATTCCAATGTTTATAATCTCGCTACATATCCAGAAAGTAGCCGCATAGATGCAGACGGAAATATAATTTATGCGACAAACCTTCTCTACGATAAATATTTCTCTAGTGTGTGGAGTAAGTAGTTATTTTCTCCCAAACATTCTCTCTAATTCAGAAAGTGTCAGTGAAATCATCGTTGGTCTTCCGTGTGGACAAGTGTAAGGCCTTTTTAGTTTTTCCATTTTTAGAATTAACGCCTGCATCTCGGGTTGGTTCAGTTTTTGACCGAACTTGATTGCGCTTCTGCAAGCCATGTAATGGATTACTGCTTCGCTTTTCCCTTGGAATTTTGTCGGAGATTTTTCATTCAGAATGTCATCCAAAACTCCTTTTACTACATCTTCAATATCTTCTTTAGAAAGAAAACTTGGCACTGCGTTGATGATAAAAATTTTGTCAGAAGCATTTTCAATTTCAAACCCAAGTGCTTTGAAAATTTCTAGATTATCGTTGACTTGAGAAGCTTCTTGATTCGTAAATTCTATCTCAATTGGCATTAATAATGGTTGAATAGATTTCTGTTCATTCTCGAATTGATTCATTAATTCTTCATAACGTACCCGCTCGTGAGCCGCATGCTGATCTATCAAAATGAGTCCATCAGTGTTTTCGGCAACGATATAGCAGTTAGAAATTTGAGTGATCGAATGCATAGAAGTAGCAGTATCTTCACTATCTGCATGAAGTGGTTTTAGTTCTCGTTCTTGTAGAAAATTTTTGGTGAAAGTCATCGCGTCTTGAATAGGTGTTCTTTGAGCTGGAAAGCTTGGCTTGAATGAATCGCCACTAGGGGAATGGTCTCTTTTTGGAAAGGAATCAGACATGTATCTGGTTGTCTCTGTGAACGCTTTTGGGGTCAAATTTGTCTTATCTAAAGCCGTTTTTACGGCATTGTACATGACGCGAATTAACGAGTGTTGATCGACAAAACGCACTTCCAATTTTTTTGGATGAACATTCACGTCTACCAAAGACGGATCGATATTTATATTCACAATAAACACCGGTTTCTTGTTTTCCATCAACATCGAATGAAACGCTTCACGGATAGTATTTGCCAATAAGAAATGTTGAATTGGGCGCTTGTTTACAAAGAAATATTGATGTTGAGAAGTAGAGCGTGCAAGCACTGGTTTCCCAATGAATCCATCAATTTTAAATTCGCTACCACCATAAAAAACAGGAATCATTGCTTCGCTAGTTGCTCCTCCAAAAACATCAGCGATTCTGGAAATTAAATCTGTGGACTTCGAAAGATCAAAAACTATTTTATCATTGTGAATAAGTTTGAAAGCAATCTCTGGATGAGCTAAAGCTATGGTGTCCAAAAGAGCTGTGATATGCCCAAGTTCGGTGCTGTCTTGTTTTAAATATTTCTGTCTCGCTGGAGTGTTAAAAAATAAACTCCTCACTTCCACAGTTGTTCCGACATTCATTCCCGCGTCTTTTATGTTTACCATTTCTCCACCATCACAATTGATTTCGGTACCTCCAATAGAGTCGTTTTTTCGACTGCGCATTGTAAATTGAGAAACTGAAGAAATACTCGGAATAGCTTCTCCACGAAATCCCATTGTGTGAATATTCCATAAGTCTGATTCGGAATTTATCTTGCTTGTTGCATGGCGTTTTAAGGCTAACTGCAGGTCTTCCTTGTCCATGCCAATCCCATTGTCGGTCACTTTTATCAGAGTTTTGCCAGCATTTTTTATCTCAATAACAACGCTTGTTGCACCTGCGTCGATGCTGTTTTCCACAAGCTCTTTTACGACACTAGAAGGTCTTTCAACCACCTCGCCCGCAGCGATTTGATTGATTAGGTTATCCGATAAAATTTTTATAATCGACATAATTCCTTAAAATTAAAACAGTGATTTTTTCTTGATCTCGTCGAGCTTTTTCATCGCTTCTAGAGGCGTCATGTTGTCGACGTCGATATCTTTTATTTCATTAATGACAGCTTGATTTAACGCCTTGTGCTTGCGTTCTTTCTCGTCTTCGAAAAGTTCGATTTGGTCTTTGTGAATACGATTTTTTTGAATATGTTTCGATTCTAGTTCAGTCAAAACTCCGCGTGCTCTGCTAACGATTTCCACAGGCAATCCAGCCAACTTTGCCACTTCAATTCCATAACTTTTATCCACACCACCATCCACGATTTTGTATAAGAATACCACTCCCTCTTTCTCGTTTTCTCGGACAGTCACGCTCATATTTTTGGCTTTATCAAGCCTATCTGCAAGCTCAATGAGTTCGTGATAATGTGTTGCGAAAATAGTTTTAGCCGAAATTCTGTCATGAATATATTCCATAATCGCCCATGCAATACTCACGCCATCATAAGTTGAAGTTCCTCTTCCAATTTCATCTAAAATAATCAAACTTTTAGCTGTCGCATTGTTCAAAATAAAAGATGCTTCCTGCATTTCCACCATAAATGTACTTTCTCCTCGAGTTAGATTGTCGCTCGCGCCAACGCGTGTAAAAATTCGATCCACCACTCCAAAAGAAGCACTCTCCGCAGGTACATAACAGCCTATTTGAGCCATTAAAACGATCAAGGCCACTTGGCGCAAAAAAGTCGATTTGCCACCCATGTTTGGCCCCGTTATTAATAAAAATTTATTTTTTTCATCAAATTTGCAATCATTCGGTACGAAATCTCGAGACAAACTTAGTTGCTCAATCACTGGGTGTCTGCCATTCACGATATTCATTTCTCCACTCTCAAGAATCGTAGGTTTGCAGTAATTGTTTTTCACTGCAATGAACGCAAAATTTCCATAAACATCCAGTTCCGCAATTGCTCTGGCAATCTTTTGCAGTTTCACGATTTCCTTAACAACCTCCATCCTCACCTGATAAAAAAGCTCATATTCAAGCGTTTTTATGCGATCTTCAGCATTAAGAACCTTATCTTCATATTCCTTCAATTCCGGCGTAATAAATCTCTCTGCATTTACCAAAGTTTGTTTGCGAATATAATCTTCCGGCACAGATTTTAGATTTGAATTACTTATCTCGATGTAATATCCAAAAACACTATTAAATTTTATTTTTAGATTATTTATTCCCGTTCTCGCAATCTCTCGTTCTTGCAATTCGTTAATAAAAGTCTTTCC